>DATKZW010000391.1:0-3900 GCA_035527775.1 Sumerlaeia bacterium
ACTCGCCGCTGAGCAAGGCCCTCTCCGAAGCGAGCGCCAAAATGGGCGAAGGCCGGTTCAACGCGGCCCTGGCCGACCTCGAGGACGCCGCCGACGCGATGCTCGATCTCGCGATGATGCTCAAGGAGCTCGAGGCTCTCGAAGCCCTCGAATACGATCTCGACGCCCGCAATCTCGCCCTGGCAGGAATGCCGATGCTCTGCGACGGCTGCACCTCAGGCAGCACCTGACTGGGCGGCGGCTGCCCGGGTCCGGGCGGAGTGAGGCCTTGGGCGGCCGGCGAGAGTCGCCGGTACGGCGGCGGAATGGGCGGCCCCGGCATCGGCCGCGGCGGCGTCGCGCGGAGCACGCCCGGCGACGTCGCGTTCGAGAAGTCCCGCATCCAAGGCGACATCACGCCGGGGACGATCATCGCCCGCATGAAAATCCCCGGCCGCCAAGCCCCCGGCGAAGCGACGGTCGAGTACGAAGAGATGCGGATGCTCCAAGCCCAAAAGGCCGAGGACACGATCCAAAACGAGGTCATGCCTCTCGAACACAAGGCCCTCGTGCGCGACTACTTTGCGGCGATCAAGTATCTGGACGAAGGAAAGGACGAATAGACCCGGCGCGGCGATCTTTCGCGGTGTGAATCTGCCCGCCACCCACGATGACGCCTCGTCTGTGGCGGCGGAGCGCGCCGACCCGAGTTTGCAGGGCGGGGCGCCGCCCCACCGGGCCGAAGCCCGGAGGCAGACGGTCGAGCGAACTCCTTCCGCTCTCCCGTCGCAGATCCCGGCGGAAGGCCTGACCGCATATCGACAGGGCGCACTGCTTTCCGCGATGAGCAATGAACCTCACTGAGCCAAGCCTTCAGGATTGGCCGCCTTCCGATAGATGCATGCCTCGAGACTACCTCGCTCTCCTTCCGCGGACCCGCCGTTCGGCCGTCTCGCGAGAGTTGCCTTTGCCTTTTCTTGCCTGGTCTTGGGCGCGGCATGCTCGGGACCTGTGGATTCCAGACCGATTGCCGCGGATCGCATCTCGGTGATCGGTTCCCGCGGTCGTCTGCCGGGGCGCTTCTCGTTTCCTCGGGGGATCGACGTCGACCGGGAAGGGCGGATCGCCGTTGCGGACCGCTCGGGTCGCATCCAGATTCTCTCGCCCGACGGCAAGCCCCTCCGGGAATGGATCTTGCCGGCCTGGGAGAACGGCACGCCGACGGGAATCGTTTTCGACGCGAGCCGTCCCGGCGAAGCGACGCTTCTCATCGCCGACACGCACTACAACCGGGTTCTCCGCTACTCCTTGGACGGCGCGCTGGTGCGTCAATTCGGCGAGTACGGCGAGACGCGCGACAAGATGGTCTACCCGACCGGCGTCGCCGTCGACCCCGAAGGAAGCATCTACGTCACCGAGTACGGTCTGCACGACCGCGTGATGAAATTCACGCGCGACGGCGAACTGACGGGCCAGTGGGGCGATTTCGGAACTGAGCCGGGCGAGTTTCAGCGACCTCTGGGTCTTGCTTTCGCGCCGCCCGACCGGCTCGTGGTGGCCGACACGTGCAACCATCGCCTCCAGGTCTTCACCCTCGACGGCGAGCTCCTCGAGGTCTGGGGAGAGGTGGGCGCCGCTCCGGGCCAGTTCAAGTATCCCTACGACGTCGCGGTCGGGCCGGACGGCAGGATCTACGTTTGCGAGTACGGCAACAACCGCGTCCAATGTCTCGACGCGGAAGGTCGGTCCCTCGGCTGCTTCGGAAAGGCCGGCCGCGGTCCTGGCGAGTTCGCCACGCCTTGGGGCGTCGCCGCGGCTCAAGGGGGCGCCATTATCGTGGCCGATACGAATAACCACCGGCTGCAAGTTCTCGACATCGCGGGGGGACTGGGGGTTAGGAATTAGGGATTGGGGGTTGGGGGTTGGGGATTGGGACATGGGGGCTGGGCGGAGGCGGTCGGGGGCGGCAAACTGGGCGGCTTCGATTCCGAACGCAAACTGAAGTTTGAACTCCGGACTCTGGACCCCAATCTGTAGACTTTTTGCCCCAATCCCGAATCCCCAATCCCCAAACCCCCACCAACAGAAGACAACACCGTGCAAATCCAATTCGGCCAGCCCTATGTCCTCCTTCTCGCGATCCCCTTCGTGGCGCACGCGATCTGGATGGCGCGGCGTCTGCGCCTCCTCTCCCGGACGCGGCGGTGCTTCGCCCTCGCCTTGCGGCTCCTCGTTCTTCTTGCCTTGATCTGCGCCCTTGCCCGCATGCGCGTGTCCTTCGAATCGAAGGACCTCACCGTCCTCTTCGTCGTTGACGACTCCGACAGCGTGCCCGAGACGCAGAAGGAGTTCGCCAAAGTCTTCGTCCAGAAAGCCCATGAAGAGATGGGGGCGGAGGACCGGCAGTGGATCGTCCTCTTCGGGGCGGACGCGGCCATCGAACAAACCCCGCTGGCGCCGCCCGAGTTTGAAGCGCCGCAGGCCGTCGTCGACGGGGCCCGCACAAACCTCGCCGACGCGATCCAGCTGGCCATTGCCTGCGCCTCGGGCAAAGCGCAGAAGCGCATCGTTCTGCTCTCGGACGGCAACCAGAACGCGGGCGGCGTCGAGAACGCCGCGCGCTCGGCCGCCGCCGCGGGAATCACGGTCGACGTCCTGCCCCTCAAGTACGAGAATCGCAACGACGTCATCGTCGAGAAAGCCATCGTCGAGGATCGCGTCAGCCTTGACGAGCCTTTCGACATTCGAATCATCGCCACGTCGAGCGAAGTCGCCCGCGGGACGCTCAGCGTCCACCAGGACGGGCGTTTGATCGGCCAGTACGACGTCGACCTGAATCCCGGGCAGAAGAACTCCTTCGTCATTCCGACCGAGGTGCGCGACGCCGGATATCATCGCTTCGAAGTGCAGTTGGACGCCGACAACGACGCCATTCCCGAGAACAACCGCGCCTTCGCCTTCACCTATGGCACGGGGGGGCCCCGCGTCCTCTTGGTCGACGGCGACCAGGAGCGGAGCCTGACGCTCCCCGCCGCGCTTCAGAGCGAGAAGATCAACGTCGAGATCGCCGATCCTTCCGGCCTGCCCCATTCCCTGCGAACGCTGCAGATGTACGACGCCATCGTCTTCAACAACGTCGCCGCGGGCGATGTCACGCCCCAGCAGATGCAGATGCTTGAGTACGGCGTCCGCGACCTGGGGCTCGGGTTCATGATGATCGGCGGCGAAAACAGCTTCGGCGCCGGGGGATACAACGACTCGCCCGTCGAGCGAATCCTACCCGTCGAAATGGAGTTGAAAAACGAAAAGATCCTGCCCCAAGGCGCCCTCGTGCCGATCGTCCACACCGTCGAGATCCCGGAGGGGCAATACTGGGCGGAGCAGATCCTGCACTCCGCTCTGGACGTTCTCTCGCCCCGGGACCTGATGGGCGTGCTCCAGTATTCGTGGCAGTCGGGCGAGAGCTGGCTCTTCCCCTTGCAGGAAGTCGGGCGAAAAAACCACCTGCGCAAGAAACTGCTCGAAGCGCAGTGGGGCGACATGCCGAGCTTCGACACAACGCTCCAGATGGCCTACGACGCTCTGGTCAAGTCCTCGGCCTCCGTCAAGCACATCATCGTGATCTCGGATGGAGACCCCCAGACGCCGAACCAGAACCTGGTCCGGAAGATCCGGGCCGCCAAGATCACCATCAGCACGGTGTGCATCAACCCCCACTCGCCCCGCGACGCGCAAGTCATGCAGGCTCTCGCGCGCCTCGGGGGGGGCAATTTCTATGAGCCCCAGAGTTATGACAAACTCCCTCAGATCTTCATCAAGGAAGCGGCGACGGTGCGCAAGTCGCTCGTCTTCGAGGAACCCTTCATCCCGGTCACGAAGCAGTATTCCCCGGTCCTCGTCGGCTTTGATGAGATCTATCCC
>DATKZW010000392.1:0-3196 GCA_035527775.1 Sumerlaeia bacterium
AACGCGTCGAGGAGATTTCGTTCGCGGGGAGTCTCGATGTGGAGGTCGAGATCGGCAGGTCCGCCAGGGCAACGCCCGGGCGAGATCTCGCCGCGCCAGGCGCCGGCGGACGGCGGATCAAGTTCTCGGTCGTGGAGTCACAGCAGAAGGCGCACCTCGTCGTCGACAACGGCCTCCAGGTCGGGGACAAACGCCGCACACAATTCCTCTGTCTGCGCGAGGAAGGCGAGACGGATTGGCGGCGGCCGTGACGGATGCGGTCCCGGACAAGGCGAAGGTCGTCTCGCGGGGAGTGCCGCCGACGGCGAGGGCGTATTTCGAGGCGGCCTCGAGGGACCGGGAGAAGTGCGCGCTGCGCGTCGTGAGCCGGTTCGTGACGCGGGGCGGCTCGACGGGAATCGGGGAGATCGGATACCTCGACACGGCGCACCGCGACGGCGTGCTCGAGAAGCACGCGGTGGGCCGGGTGTACTGGATGGAAAAAGGCGACGTCAAGATGGAGGTCGTCGAGGCCGGGTGGGCCGATGAGGTGGCTCAAAAGGTCAAGGCCCGCGCGCGAAAGATCGCGGCGCGGATACTCGAGGAGCGGGATGCCGGGCTGCACCTTTGGCCGACGTTCATGGCGACGGCCCAGATCGCTGACCTGGCAAAAGGAGCACACGTGCCAAAAGCAAGGACGGGGTTGAATGAGGACGGGAGGAAAGTCTGGGAGATGCTCGAGGGGCACTTCGGGCCGGCGCGTGCGGTGCCGACCAGTCTGATCGCGAAGGCCCTTGGGTGCAGCGAGCAGCACGCCAGGATGGTGATCGGGCTGAACAGGAAGTTCTTCCCCGGGAAGGTGGAGGCCCAACAGGGAAAGGGTTACTACCTGGCCGGGAACCTCGGCCATCGCCCCACTAAGCCGCTGATGCTCCCTCTGTCTGCGCTCGACGGCAAGGGCAACGAACGACCACTCCTGTCCGCTCCCGGGTTCAAGATCACGGTCACCGGTCCCGGGCTGAACGTTGAACTCGAGGCCGACCGCCCGATGGCGCTGGCGGTGCTGCGGCGCATCACGGGCGAGGCCGAAGCCTGATGAAGTACACGGCCGCAAGCATCTTTGAGTATCGCGACTGCGACGTCGACGGCTGTGAGGCAAAGGCGCGGTGGGAGTTTTCGGCGTGGAGCCCCGGGACTCCACCGCGCCGCTTTTTCACGTGCGAGGAACACCGGCTCGAGGGGTTCAAGAGGATCACGACCGAGGGCGTGGGATGTAAGAGATGAGGCCCAGGCAAGGCCAAGAAGGTTTATCCGCAGATTACGCAGATTACGCAGATTACGAGGAGGGCGCGATGAATTCTGAGACGGGAGAGATACGAACGGGGCCACAACTGGCGGCGTTGCTTGAACGGAACGCGGGCAAAGCTCCGCCACCGTGGATCGAGTTCAAGTACGGCGAGTTGGTAGAAATACGGGGATGCTACTTTGTGATCGACCGGATGACAAGGGCCTCCCTCGTACTGACTCCCATTAGCCGGGAAGCGGCGGAGAAGATTCGCGAGGAGGCTGATGCGAAATCGCAAGCCACCGCGTGACGCGCACGGATTTCAGAAGAGGAGGCTCCATCTGGCGCTGGCCGCGGCGGGCCTCTCGGCGTCCTCACCCGAATTTCGCGAGATCGTCCACCGGGTGACCGGCGGCAAGGCGATGATCCTGACGACGCTCACCATAGAGGCAGTCATACGGGAGCTGATCGCAGCATGAAAGCGGACCTGATAGAGGCGATCCTGGAGCAGCTGGCCGGCCGGCGAGGGGAAGGCAACGCAATCAGGGCGTCGGAGATCTCCGTGGGGATCGGCCTGGGCGCGAAGAACGGCGCGAAGGTCCGCGCCATCATCACCGACCACCTCCCGGACCTCGGCATCATGGTCCTGGCGGGGCGCAAGGGATTCTTCATGCCGTCGGAACCGCCGGACCCCGAGGAGTGGAACAAGTACATCGCGGACCTCGAGAGCCGGGGATCGAAGATCTACCGGCGGCGGGACTGGACGGTGTTCTACGCAAGGAAAAGCGGACTAGTGGAGGTCGAGGGACGCTTCGTCGCGCCCCGGGAAGTAAAGACCAGGCAGGGCGGGCTCTTCCGCGGCACGGACGAACTGGCCCTGACGAGGCAGTAAACGGACAGGAGGAAAGACATGGCGGGCAGAAATGATAGTCAAAAGAAGGTCCCGGCAGGGCTCAAGGACCTCGCCGGCACGCCGGCGGGGAAGCTGATTCACGAACTGCACACGGGAGGGGAGAAGGAAGTCGACCCCGGGCGCATCCAGATGATACCGATTGGGAAACTGGTCACGACGCCGGAGAACCCGAGGGTGATCGACGAGAAGGCGGCGGAGTTCGAGGACCTGGTCAAGTCAATCACAGCACAGGGCGTGGTGCAGCCCTTACTCGTGCGGCCGACGGGCACGCGCCGGGGGATCGGGAACGCCTTCAAGTTTGAAATCCGCGCGGGGGAGAGGCGGTTTCGGGCGGCTGTTGCCGCGGGGCTAAAGACGCTCCCCTGCGTAGTCCGGGAGATGTCGGATACGGAAGCCTTTGACGTGACCTTTACCGAGAACGCGCACCGCGAGGACCTGACGCCCGTGGAAGAGGGGAAGGCCGTCGGGATACTGCTCGCGCGCCACGGCGGGGACATCAACGCCGTCTGCGCCGCGATGGGACGAAAGCCCACGTGGATCGCACAGCGGCTCTCCATCGACCGGCGGCTTATCGACGGGTGGAAGAAACTGGCGTCGTCGGCCGGGATGAAGGGCAAGGTCACGGCAAGGCACCTGGAACTTTTGGCGAGGATACCGGAGCCGGTCCAGAAGCATTTCCTCGACATGGCCCTCGGCAAACAGCACCGATGGACCAGCTGGCTCGAGGAGGGGCTGCCCACGGGTGAGGATCTCGCCGACAGGATCCAGGACGAACTGAGGGTGCTGTCAAAAGCCCCGTGGAAACTCGACGATGCTACGCTCACGAAACGGCCGGCGTGCGCAGAGTGTCCGAAGCGGTCGTCAAAGGATCCGCTTCTCTGGGACTCGGCCAAGACCAAAGACGACCAGTGCCTCGACGCCAAATGCTACGAGGAGAAGGTCCTGGCGGCGACAGTGCGCGCCGTCGAGAAGGCGCGGGCGAAGGACCCGGACGCCGTTCTCGTCGCGGGTTACTACGA
>DATKZW010000393.1:0-3285 GCA_035527775.1 Sumerlaeia bacterium
GTTACGGGCGCGGGATGACGCTCGTGTGCGGCATCTCGGGCGCCTGGCCCTGGCGGTTTCAGACGCCGTCGGACAATGCGTCCTATTCCGCGTTCTGGAAAGAAATGATGCTCATCGTTCGCCAGGAAACCGACGCGCGGCTGCAAGTGAAGGCGGCTCCCGCCATCGCGACGGCTGGAAGCGAGGTGTCCGTCGAAGGAACCGTCCTGGACCAGTCCTTTCAGCCCGACCCCGCGACGCCGGCGGCCCTGGAGATCCAGACTCCCGACGGCGAAACGGTCACGGTCCAAGCGCCGTCGCCGCCGGGCGGCGAAGAGAGCCGCGAGATCACGTTCCGCCATCGGCTGACTCCCGCCGCGGCGGGAACCTACAAGGTGACCGCCCGGGCAACGTGGAAGAAGACCGGGGAAACGCTTGAGCGGAAAACAATGTTCATCGTCAAGAGAGACGCGCCGGAACTCCGCGAGGTCCGGCTCAACGAGCCTCTTCTCCGCGAGATCGCCTCGGTGACGGGCGGCGAGTATGTTCATCTTTCCGAGTACGGCAAACTGCCCGGCCTCATCAAGCCGCGGGAAGGGTCGATCCGCAAGATCAAGGAAGAGCCGATCTGGGATCGTCTCGGCGTTCTGCTCGCCATCGTCGGCGCGCTTCTGACGGAATGGCTGGTTCGGAGGGCGGGGAGCTTGGCATAGCGCCTGGGCGAGAAAGAGATCCGGAAGAGAGGACGTCGGAGCGCATGAACAGGCGATCTTTCCTGGTGCGCGGGCTTCAGCGAGCGGCTGGAGCCGGTCTGCTCGGCGGCGCCGGGCTCGCGGGCCCCTTGGCCGCGCTGGCCGCGAACGCTTCCGCCCAGCCCAGGCAATGGTCCGCGCAACGCGGGCAGTTGGACGAAGAGAGCGACGCGAACGTTTTCGTTTTCCCGCGACTCCGCTTCAAGATTCTCACGCGGGTCGAGGGCTATTGGGACGCCGAGCCCGACGCGGACGACAAGTTCCTCGCTTTCCTCGGGGAAAAGACGAATCTGAAACTCTCAAGAAAATCATGGCCCGAACGCATCATCGACATCGAGGAACTGCGCAAGGCCTACTTCGAGCCCGACGCGAAGACGCAGATCTATTCCCGGCCTTTCCTCTTCATGACGGGCGAGGGCGATTTCCGGTTCGAACAGGCTGAGGCGGTCACCCTGGGAGAGTACTTCAAGCGCGGCGGTTTTCTCTTCGCCGACGACTGCGTCTTCCGCGGCTACGGCGACTTTTTCTTCCAGGCCTTCCTGCGGGAAGTCCGCCAAGTCTTCCCCGGCACGGAGATGCAGCCGGTCCCCTACGACCACGGGATCTATCACTGCTTTTTCGATTTCCCCCGCGGCGCCCCCTTCTGCCAAGGCCAACGCCACCGAGACATGGGGCTTTTTCTCGAAGACCGCCTCGTCGCTTTCCTTACCGCCGGCGACATCCATTGCGGCTGGAAGTTCTGGGGAGGGAGCCGCACGCTCGAGTCGATGAAAATGGGCGTGAATATCGTCCTTTATTCACTTACGCACTGAGGGAAGACCGAGATGCTTGATCTCCTCACACAACCCAGCACGGCCCGCCCGTTCCCACGGGTGAGCGAGCGAGACGCTCGCGCGGCTGCGGGCGAGACGCTCGCGCGACTGCGGGCGAGACGCCCGCGTTACGGGTGCGGCATCCGTCGCGGTCTCGGGCGGAGGGACGCATCTCGTTGCGGCGGGGGCCTGGCGGGTTGGGCTCTTTTCCTGTGCTTGACCTTCGCCCTCTCGACGGCCCAAGCCGCCGACCATCTCCTCCTGATCGGCGGCCTGGGCGGCGAAGAGAAATACTCCAAGGAGTTCCACGAGACCCTGACGACGATCCGCTCGCTCCTCACCGAGAAGCACGGGCGCCCCGCCGCGAACGCGCGCCTGCTGACCGACTCGGAAACGACGACTCGCGGCGTGAACGCCGTCTCGACGCTCGAGAACGTCGCGCGGGAGTTCGAGCGCCTGCGCGCCGACATGAGAACTTCCGACACGCTGCTGCTTATCCTCGTCGGCCACGGTCAGTCGGACTTTCAGGAGCCGAAGTTCAGCCTCCCCGGGCGCGACCTTACGGCGAGCGCCCTCGGGAGAATGCTCGACGCGTTGCCCGCCCAGGACCAGCGCCTTATCCTCGCCTTCCCCTGCTCGGGTCACTTCAGCCAGATCCTCGCCCATCCCCTTCGCACGATCCTCGCCTCGACCGACGGGCCGCGCCAGATCCATGACTGCGTCATGCCCCGCTATCTGATCGAGGCGCTCAAGACCGACGCCGCCGATACGGATCGCGACGGCGCCGTCTCGTTCTACGAGCTCTTCGAGTTCCTGTCCCAGGAAGTGGAAGGGCATTTCGTCGGGGGCGACATGCTCCAGACCGAGAACCCGTCGCTTGAAGACAATGGCGACGGGGAAGTCACGACGTTGGCCGAAGGGATGGACGCCGGCGACGGAGAGAACGCCAAACGCATCCGCTTCATGCCCGCGTCGGGGAAGCCGGGCATATGACGACGCTGTGAAGCGCGCGGATTGTCACAAGCGGAGTAACGCGTAGCGACCCCGAAGAACGAGAAGCGCGCATCTTGTCTCGTTGATGGCAATCGGAGAACCTCTTGCCGCGGCGACATTTCCAATGGCGCCCGCCCCGCATCGCCGGAAGAAGAAAGGAGATTGTGACATGACCGACTTCACAAACAGATCTCATCCCTTGCTTTCCTGCCTGGTGATCGCTTTGTCGCTGTTCTCGACCGCGCTTTCCGCCGCCGAGATTCGTCTCAAGGACGGCAGAACCATTGAGGGGAAAGTCCTGAGAGTCACTGGGGACAAGGTAACGATCCAGAAGGGCAGTTCCACGTTCCCCCTTCCCCGAGACCAGGTCATCGCTCCCGACCTAGCGCAGCTGACAGCGGGCGCCAAGGCGGCGGCGGAAAAGGGCGACTTTGCCTTGACCATCGATCTCTGCGAGGAAATTCTCGTGTGGGACGCCAGCCATTCCCAGGCCGCCGGCCTGCTGGCGCGAGCCAAGGAGGGGATCGGGAAGGCCCAGGCGAAGGAACGAGTTGAAGGGGAAGCGCGCGCAAAAGAACAAGAAGCGCAGGAGAAAGGGAAGGCCGCTCGAGAAGCGCGGGAGAAGAAGCTGGAGACAGCGCGGCGCCTGCTGACGGAAGGCGATCGGACAAATGCCCGCACGCTCTGCCGGGAAGCGCTCAACGAAACGCCGGACGATCCCCAGGCGAAACGCCTGCTCGCCGACATCA
>DATKZW010000394.1:0-4007 GCA_035527775.1 Sumerlaeia bacterium
TTGACCAACTGTTGAAGGCTTATGTTTGCCAAATCAGCCTCCCTTCCGCGAAATCCGGCGCTCAGGCGAGGACGATCCCCCACGGTCGGCGCTCCTGCAGCGCCGTTGAACTCAGGGCCCGGCGGGGAGACTCCGACGGTCCCTGCCCACATGCCCATTCAACCACCGACCGTGCCCGGATGCAAGGAAAAGTGGTGGCGGAAGGGGCCGACGAAACGCGCTATTCCTCCACTTCTGGGCCGAGGGCTTTGGCGGTTTCCGCTCGGGTGAGTTTCGACTCGTTCTTCCCCAAGGCGAAAAGGCGGCTCTCGCCCGGTCCCAGCGCCAGACCCATGTCTGTGACGCCTTCCGCATGGCGCTTCTCGACGGGAACAGGCTGGGAAAAGGTTACGTCCAAGACTCGAGGGTAGGTCCCCAGCAGGCGAACGTGCGCTCTGACGTGCCGATCCAACCGTGGATTGAGAGCCATCAGGAAACGTTCTCCCTTCTCGTTTTCGCGAAGGTGCAGCTCCAGGTCGTCACTATCGGCGTCCGCCGATACGTCAGGCACGGGAAAGACGAACTTGGCCATCCGGCCCATGAGCTCGCGCCAAGGCTCTTCCGATCCCGCGGCGCCCAACCCCACCAGGAGGTGGCCTTTTCCCATCGTCACGAGCAGCATGTCGGGCTCCCCCTGCGCGTCCCTCCTGAGCGCTTCCACTCCTCCAGCCGGCTGGGAGCCTTCCCGCAATCGCCAATGGCCCGGCTCGCCGGTCAATTCCATGCCGAGGGCGGGGAGGAAGGCGCCAACCACTTTGCCCCTGGGGGAGAGGTATCCCATTGGGTCGGTCGTGATCAGAACGCCTCCATTGCGGATCCAAGCCTCGAGGGCTTTGCCCTTCTCCTCGGAAAGAACCAACACCCCGGGAGAAGCGAGCAGCTCGAATTCGGAGAAGACCCCCGGCGATCCGGTTTGGGCAAGGACTTCCCGCGGGACCCAGATCGGAGGAAGTCTCGATTCCATGAACCAGTCGGTCCACTCGTCGGCCGGCGGGGCCGGATCGTTTTCGGCCCGCGGCAGGCCGGGCTCAAGGAGAGCCGCGCGATGATGCACAATGTGGCTGTTGCGGAAGATCTTCCCGAGCGCCAGCAGAGAGCCTTTCAGAGAGCCCGTTTGAAGCAACTCCGTTCGAAGCAGGCCGGCTTGAGGAGGGCCTTCATAGAGAGCTTCACAGAAGGCGCCGGCGTCGAGTTCCATCGAACGCACCCCCCAGGAAGCCAGACGCCAGAGGTCCCGGCGAATGCGGGCGCCGTAAGCTCCCGTTGATCTTCCCCCGCTCGTTTCTGAGGAGGAGGGGCCTATCGGGTAAGCAGTTTCCCACCACGGCCGGCCGGCGGGGTCCAGGCGGGCGAGGCTCGCAGCGTAAGCCAGAGCGGCTGGGCGCGCGCCGGTCGCGAAGCCCACGGCGGGGAATCCCGCGTCGAGCAGGAGACCGAAGGGGCTGACGCCGCCTCCCGGCGCTTTCCCGTCCGGCGGGAACTCGGAATTGTTGAACAGGCCAATTCGCGGCATTGCGCCGCCGGCCCGCGACACGCATTCGTTGAACTGGCGGAAGTGATCGCGCAGTGTTTCTTCGAGGAAAGCGGCTCGGTCAAGCCGGGAAACGATGCTCGGCGGCTCCCTCACTCCGGCGGAGTCCGGCGGCGTCTGTGGACCGGAGATGGAGGTGGAAGGAGAAGCGGAGGCGCCGCTCCTGCGCAGGAAATCGTCCCAGGACGTCAGTTCGGCGGTGGTGGGCGTGCGGCCCTCCTTCGCGACGTCGGACAAAGACGCATCCGGCCAATAGGAACATCCCAGCACGGCTGGGTGTCCCCGGTACGGCCCGATCCTCGATTCCAGGAAATGCCGGAAATACGAGGAGTACTGGGGTCCCCAAAGGTCGTCCAAGTCTCTGTTTGAGTCCTCGTCGCGGGAGAGGGTGAACGACTCCGAACCTGGCCGAAAACGACGCGGGATCTGAAGCAGGCATCGCACCTGCTGGTCCCCGAGAGCATCGAGCGCGTCGCGGGAAGGCCAGGCCGGCGGGTCCAGGACCAAGGCGTCGATCCCCAGGACTTTCAGCAGTTCGATATTGCCTTCGCCCGGGTCCGCCGTCGGCGACTTCAGGACCGTCCACGAGTAGGATTCGAACGCCCCCCGCTGGAGCGGACCGGCCGGCATTCGGAACTCCGATGGGGAAGCGGGGGCGTTGGGCGCGCACCGGCCGCGGATGGCGGCCATCTCCTCGCTCACGCGTTTCAGAGTCTCTTCCAGGTAGGCCGCTCTTGCGCCCAATTGCGGCGCGGGCGGCTTGGCTTCATCCCCCAGCTGCGAGTGGAGCGCCGCATAGTCCGCATGGAGGGACAGATAGCGCGGACCCCACTCCTGCAATTCGTTCGCCAAGGGACCCTCGACCTCGGCAAAGTCCTTTTCCAATTCCTCCGGAGGCGCCGCCTGTCCGCCGGACCGAATCAAGGCAATCTGATTGAGAAGAGCGTCTTCGAGCATCTGGCGCGCGACCATGAGCTGGGAACGCCGCAAGGCCAACGCCCGCAGTCTGGCCAGGGGCTCGGAGAAAACCAGCCCCCCGATCTTCCCCCCCGCCTGGGATCGAAGAACGACCTCGTTCTCCGCCCCCACGAGGAACGTGGTCGTCACAAGGAGGCTCTCCCTCCTTGACTGACTCGGCTCGCCGAGGGCGGGCAGATGAAACGAGTTGCCGCCCAATTCCAAGGTCATTGGGCCGGTCCCCTCGTGAAGCAGGCTGACCGCGTAATGCCCGTTCGCGGGAAGGTCGAACTCGCTGCCGGCAACGCCTTCGTTCCCCTTCTCGAACTCCAAAACGGGACTTTGACGGGTCTTCTTCTGAACAAGACGCACGTTTCCTTCGAGGGCAAAGCCGCTTGCCGGCAGAATACAGATCGTTCCCAGATCGGTGCGGATCGTCCGCAGAGGATTGGTTCTCGAAGTCGTGGAATCCGCGCCGGAAGGCGAATCCGCCTGGGCAAAGGCGAAAGACGCCGTCGCCAGCAAGATGGGCGTCGCCAAGTTCGCGAGTCCCCTCCGGATGGCGGATCGAAGGGCGATCCCTTGGGTGGGCCAAGGACTGGTTGTTCTTGCCGTCATTCCGTTGTTCCCCGTCCTCCTTGGCAAGGCGCCGGCCCACGCCAAGGCGGGCCGCATCCTCGGCGCATCAGAGACCATATCACCGAGCCGCCTAGTCATCGTCTCCCAGTGGGCGGATGCGGACATTGCGGTAAGCCACGGGTCCATGGTCCCCTTGGAGCATCAGGGGGCCGGTCGGTTTCTCATCGTCGTAGGCCGACGCGCGGGTCGGTCCGCTCAGTTCTTCGTTTCCGTGAATGACGACGCCGTTGTGGGTCACTTTTACGAAAACGGCGTTGCGCGTCTTCTTGCTTTCCGCATTGAAGCGCGGCGCGCGGAAGATGACGTCGAAGGACTGCCATTCACCGGGAGGGCGCGAGGCGTTCACGCGGGGCGCCCGTCCTTCAAAGCCCTGACCGTCGCGCCACCGCTGGTAGATGCCCCCGCAATCGCCGTGTGTGGGCTTCTCGACGCCCCAACTGTCCAGAACTTGGATCTCGTAGCGTCCCTGGAAGTAAACGCCCGAATTGGATCCCTTGGGAACCATGAACTCGACGTGGGCTTCAACGTCGCCATGCTCGAGCTTCGAGAAGAGATGAGACGTAATGCCTTTGGCGCCGTTCACGGCCACGCCCTTGCCCGGTCTCGTCGCCAGAAGACGCTCGTTCGCGGGGTCTTTGGAGGCGTCGCCGACGATCGCCCATTCGCCGACCGGTTCGCGCCAGGCGCCCAGATCCCCGCTATCGAGGAGTTCGGTCCATTCCTCCTCCATGCGTCTCGAAAACTCCCGCCAAGCCGACATCGAGCGCTTCAGGTTCTCGTGAACGTCGCCTCCTATTCCGTATCCCTGGAGCCCGATGGGACCGGAATAGCCCTCGTCCTT
>DATKZW010000395.1:0-14833 GCA_035527775.1 Sumerlaeia bacterium
GGCGCTGTTGAGCGCAAACTCCCGGCCCAGTTCCGCCTCTTGGAGCCATTTCTGCTCGGCTTCCGAGCCGGGCTCGCAAGCCCAGGTGCTGCACCAGATGTTCGGGTCGTAGCCTGGGCGGTTGGGGGCCCAATCCGCGAGATGGGGCACCAGAGTGCCCCAGTAGTAGTCTTTTCCCCAGAGCGCGTCGCCGCCGACGGGATGGAAGGGGTCGGTCGTGCTGGTCGCCAAGTAGGCAACCGGGGAGGTCAGATCGATGAATACGGAGGGGGAAGAGCCGTAGCTGCGGTGAATGGGGTAGCTGCCATGATCGACGCGGTAGGCCTCGAAGGCGGTGGCGAGGTTGCGAAGGTCGGACTTGACGCGGGAAATCTTGGACCGGATCTGGGATTCCAGGAAATTCGGCACCATAATGGCGGACAGGATCGCCACGAGGGTCACGACGACTAGGAATTCGGAAAGGGTAAAACCGGAACGGGAGCACTTCATAGCAGAAGCCCTCCGCTTCTCAGGCAAGGCTGCAGGCCGGCCTTGCCCGCGCGGCCCGCCGTCCGTCTAGCCTCCTATAAGATCCCAGCGCGATTCAGTCCTTGCAAGAAGAAAATGCAAAAAAAAACGCAAGAAAAATGGCTTGCGACTTTGGCCTGATCGTGGGAACCGTTTTCTGGTCCGGAGGGTCTGATAATGGGTGGCGGAGCGGGGGGCTCAGCCGCCGTCCTCCGCGCGCGAACGGACGGAAACAAGGAGATGAGAATGAGCAGGAACACCCTGAATCGTTGCGCATGGATTGCTCTTGCGGTTGGCGCCTTCGCGTTCGGCGCCGGATGGACGCCTTGGCGGAACGGCCCCGGGGCGGCGCTCCTTTCGCCGTTGAGTTCCGCCGTCGCCCGAGGCGAGGGAGACGCTTCGCCGAGACCGCTTTCTACCTCCCGCGACACGGCCCTGGTCCGCGCCGCGGAAGCGGTCTCGCCGGCCGTGGTCAGTATCGGCGCCGAGCGAGAGCGGCTGGCTTACGTGGGTCCCCGAGGGGTCTTTGACGACTGGTTCTCCCCCTTTCTGGGACCCGTTCCCTTCTATCAGAAATACCGCGAGAAAGCGCCCTTTCTTGGGTCGGGCATTGCCATCGACAAGGAAGGCCACATCGTGACGAACCAACATGTCGTTGAGGGGGCCAGTCGCGTTTTCGTCACCCTGGCCGACGGAAGGGAGTATGAGGCCAAGATCCTGGACCAGGACGAGATTCGGGATGTCGCCGTCCTCAAGATCGAGGCCGCCGACGTTTTCCCCGCCACACTGGGCGATTCCGATGACGTCCGGCTCGGCGAATGGGCGCTGGCGGTCGGCAACCCGTACGGGGTCCTGCTGGCCGATCCGAGCCCGACTATCACGGCGGGCGTGGTCAGCGCGCGCAACCGTTTCTTCCGCTCGGCGGGCGAGTTGCCGCGGCTCTACGAGGGGATGATCCAGACCGACGCCTCCATCAACCCGGGCAACAGCGGCGGGGCGCTGGTCAACGCGGCGGGGGAGGTGATCGGCGTCAACACGTTTATCTTCAGTGAATCGGGAGGATCGGTCGGCCTCGGTTTCGCCATCCCCATCAACCGCGTGAAAGCCATGGTTGACGAACTCCGCCGCCACGGCCGCTTCCGTCGCGTGCGCCTCGATTTCGAGCCCATCGACCTGACCCCCCCGATCCGCCGACTTCTCTCCTTGCCTCGCGTGCGAGGGGTCCTGGTCTACAGTGTCGAGACGCGGGGACCCGCCGATCGCGCGGGAATCGAGCCGGGCGACGTTATCGTATCGGTCGACGGACACCCGGTTGCGAGCAGCCGCGAGTTCCTCGTTCACTTCCACGGAAAGGCCGTCGGCGAGTCCCTCGATCTGCAGATCCGCCGCGAGGGGAAGACGCTTGGCGTGAGCTACAGGATCGAGGAGAGAAGGGGCGAGTGAGGGGGAGGGGATCAGGGGTCCATTCCCGGGGATGCCGCGCGCAAGGCCTCTTGGGCGTAGCGGCGCACGAGGGGGGTCTCTCTCTCGTTCGAGGCCATCGACCGCAGAGTTTCATGAAGGTCGTTGCGCCGGAGGTTGGCGGCCACGATCAGGGCGTTGCGGAGGAGTCCCTTTCGGCGGGGCCGCTTCATGGCGCTCTCTTCGAGAGCGCGGGCGAAGTCGCGATTGGACCGGATCGCGAGGAGGCGCTCGAGAGTCGCGTTCGATCCGTCTATCTTGCCGATGGCGCTTGGTTCCTCCTGGGGGCTGCCCGGACGCAACGCCGGTTCCTGACACTCCAGGGGGGCGCGGTTGAAGGGACAGACCTCCTGGCAGGCGTCGCAACCGAAAAGCCGGTCCGCCAGACGCTGGGCGATCTCCGGCGCCAAGGCGTCGCGCGTCTCCACCGTTGCATACGACAGACATCGCCGGGCGTCCACTCGATGGGGTTCGTAGAGAGCGCCCGTCGGGCAGGCGTCGAGACAGAGACGGCAGTCGCCGCACTGGGAACCGATCGGCCCGTCGGGAGGCAACTCAAGCGTGGTTGCCAGCGCTCCGAGGAGGAACCACGAGCCGTACACGGGGTGGATGAGGCAGTTGTTCTTGCCGATGAACCCCAAACCCGCCTGGCGCGCGAAGGCTCGCTCGAGCAGAGGGCCGGTATCCACAAATGTTCGGCACTCCGCCACGCCCGCTGTTTCCCCCGCGAGCCACACGGCCATTCTCTCGAGGCGCGGAGCGATTACCTGGTGATAATCCCTCCCCAACGCGTAGCGCGCGATCTGTCCCTCGGGTTGTCCCGAGATCGTTGACAGATCGGGGGGCGACTGCGCGTAGGACATTCCGACCACGAGGACGGAGCGCGCTCCGCCGAGAAGCGCTCCCGGGTCCCCGCGCTTTTCCGGGCGATCCCCCAGGTAGGCGGCCATCTTCGCCATGTCGCCGCGCGCCAGGGACTCCCGCAAGCGCTTGACGTCCTCCTCGAGACGCTTCGCCGGCGCCACACCGAAGATCTGGAACCCAAGGCCCGCCGCCTCCCCGCGGAGCGATTCCTTGAGCGAGGGGGACTCGGCGGAGTCCGCGGGCGGGTCCGTTGGGCCGAATCCGCGACAAGAAGGAGACATGATGATCTTTCCGGAGGGACGCCGGCGCGCGCCCGCTATGTCGAAAGGCCGCTTTCAGCCGACGCGCTTCTCCCGTGGACGCGCGTCCCGGTAAATGTCGAGATGATCGAGAACCGCGCTCACGATCCTGCGCCGCGCCTGGATGACGGCGGATTTGTGAGGGTCCTCGACTCTGGGGTAGACGCAGTTGCTGAAGAAAACGACGTAAGTCCGGCTCAGCTTGTCGATCCACACGAGCGTGCCCGTGTAGCCCGTGTGGATGAGACAGCACGCGCTCGGGGTGTTGTTGAGAGGGGTGCAGTAGGCCTCGTCGGCGGCCACGCCCCAGCCGAACGTGCGGTTCGATCCCACCGGCCCGCTCTGGTCGGCGGTCATCCTCTCGCAGGTTTTCCGCAGAAAGATGCGGGTCGGACCCAGCCGGCCGCCGCCGAGGAGCAACCGCACGTGCTTCTGCATGTCGTCCACCGTGGTGAAGGCGCCCGCGTTGCCGGGAGCGTAGGCGGGGCAGACGGAATAGTAGGCAAGGGGGTCGTGGACCTCGCCGCGGCGGACCGCGCCGTCGGAGTAGACGGTCGGCGCGGTGCGGGCAATCTGCGTCGGCGTCGGGAAGAAGGTGGTGTCTTTCATCCCGAGGCGCCGCCAGAGATGCTCCCGGAGGAAAACGGCCTGATTGAGCCCGGTCACGTTCTTCACAACCCGCGCGAGGGCCAGGTAGTTCAGGCAGCTGTAGATGCAGCCGTTGCCCGTTTCATACGCCTTCGGCAGACGGCTGATTCCCCGGATCAGACCGTCGGGCTGGGGGCGCGGGCCGTATTCTTTCTCCAGCTCCGCGGCGCTGGTGTATGCGGGCAGACCGGAAGTGTGGGTGAGCAGTTGAGCGATGGTGATGTCCTTCTTGTCTCCGGCGCCGAATTCGGGAACATATCGCGCGACGGGCGCGTCGACCGAGATCCGTCCTTGCTGCGCCAGCAACATGATGGCCGGCGCCGTGCAGACCGGCTTGGTGAGCGAAGCGACGTCGAAGAGCGTGTCGACGGTCATCGGCTCGGCGTGGGGCTCGGTCATTCGGTTTCCGTAAGCCTTGCGCATCAGGGTCTCCTCGCCGCGACCGATGAGGAGAACGATGCCGGGCGTATGCCCCCGCTCGACGAGCCGTTCACACAGTTCGTCGATCTTCTCGTAAGCGGCGGGATCGAGACCGCCGGGCGGTTTTGGGGGACGGGAGATGGTTTTTTTGCGCGACACAGGCTGACACCCGAGAAAAGACCCCAGGACAAGAGGCAGAAACGCCCCGACGGTCGGAAGTCGTGATTCGGATTCAGATTGCTCGCGTTTCAGCGCTCCAGGTCGAATCCGAAGTAGGATACGGCGTTGCGATAGGCGACGTCGCGGACCATTTCGCCGACGAGCTCCATGTCGCGGGGAATGAGACCGCGTTCCATGTCGGCGCCGAGGATGTTGCAGAGAAGTCGCCGGAAGTACTCATGCCGGGGGAAGGACAGAAAGCTGCGCGAGTCGGTGAGCATGCCGACGAATCGGCTGAGAAGGCCCGTGTTGGACAGCGCCTCGATCTGGAGCGTCATGCCGTCGATGTTGTCGAGGAACCACCAGGCGCTTCCCAGTTGCATCTTGCCGGGTGTGCTTCCGTCCTGGAAATTCCCCAGCATGGTAGCCAGGAGATAGGTGTCGCGGGGATTCAGACTGTAGAGGATCGTCTTCGCAAGCTGGTTCGCCCGGTCGAGGCGGTCGAGGAAACGGGCCAGGGGACGGGCGGTGTCGAAATCGCCGATCGAGTCGTAGCCCGTATCAGCGCCCAGGGCCTGGACCATGCGCGTGTTGTTGTTGCGCATGGCGTTGAGGTGGAACTGCTGCGTCCACCCCTTCTCGTGGTCCATGACGGCGAAGATGTAGAGCATGGCGGATTTGAACTTGAGGATTTCTTCGAGTTCGAGTTGCTTGCCTTCACGAAGTTCCGCAAAGATGGCGGCGACCTCCCTGCTCGAGTAGTCCTCAGCGTATATCCGTTCCAGACCGTGGTCCGAGAGATGGCACCCATGTTCGTGGAAGAAGTCGTGGCGTTTGCGCAGGGCCTCGACATAGTGGTCCATCGTTGAGATCTCGACGTCCGCCGCCTCGCCCAGCTTGTCCACCCACGCATTGAACGTTTCGGGCGACTCCACCGCCATCCCTTTGTCGGGACGAAAGGCGGGGAGGACCTGGATGGCAAAGGACTCGTCCGCGGCGAGGGTCTCGTGGCCCTCGAGCGTGTCGGTCGGGTCGTCCGTGGTGCAGATCAGTCTGACGTTCATCCGGTTCAACAGACCGCGCGCGGAGAAGCCGTCCTGTTTCAGCTTCTCGTTGCACTCGTCCCAAATGCTCTGGGCGGTTTCAGAACTCAGCAGCCGGTCGGTGATTCCGAAGTAGCGATCCAGCTCGAGGTGGGTCCAGTGGTAAAGCGGGTTCCTCAGGAGGCGGGGAACCGTCTCGGCCCATGCCTGGAATTTCTCCCAGTCCGACGCGGCGCCCGTACAGTAGCGTTCGTCGATCCCGTTGGCGCGCATGAGGCGCCACTTGTAGTGGTCGCCCGCGAGCCAGATCCGCGTCATGTTCTCGTACCTCCTGTCCGCCGCCAGATCCTCGGCGGGCAAGTGGTTGTGGTAATCGACGATGGGTTCGTTCTTCGCGTAGTCGTGAAAGAGCTCGACGGCGGCGTCGTTTTCCAGCATGAAGTTCTCAGTGATGAAAGGGGGCGTCATTGTCTTGTCCTCTTTGGCTGCCTGGGGAGCGTTGTCTCAACTTGCAGGTCGGGAACGCCTGCCCTCCGCCCCGCGCCCGCGGCGAGCCAGGCATCGCACGATTGTAACGGCGTGACCGGGCCTCCTGCAAGGGAAGAGGGACGGTGAGAGAAAAAGAGGGGATTCACGGCTGCGTTTGCCGTTGCGCCCGCTTGTCACGGCGGCTATCCTCAACGCGCTGCCACGTCGCCATCCGCGCGTGAACCCGACGAAACCGCGGATCGCCGCGGTGACAGAGAGAAAGTCTCTTCCATGTCCGGATCGCTCCTTTCACCGCCTCCTCGCGAGTTCGCGTCCACGGAGGAAGCCGTCTCCGAAATCCGGACGGCGCTGAGGGACAGCCGCCGCGTCTTGATCTGCGGTCACGTCCGGCCGGACGGCGATTGCGTCGGATCGATGACGGCGATGTACCGCTATCTGTGCGGTCAGGGCAAGGAGGCGCGCCTCTTTTTCCACGGACCGATGCAGGCCAATCTGCGCGGCGCCCTTCCCGAAGGCGAAGGGCCCGCAGACGATTTCCCCGCCGACTACGCGCCGGACGTGACTCTCTGTCTCGACTGCGGAGACGCGGAGCGGATTTCGGAGGATTTCAGCCAGAAGGCTCAAGGCGCGATCGTCAATATCGACCACCACCACGCCAACACGCGGTTTGGCCGCCTGAACTGGGTCGATCCGCGATTCGCGGCCGTGGGCGAGATGCTGTGCCGCCTGGTTGAACCGGATCCCGGAGCGTGGACGCCCGAGATCGCCAACGCCCTCTATCTCGCCCTCATGAGCGACACCGGGGGGTTTCGGTTCGTCAACACGACGCCGGAAACGTTCCGCGCCGCGGCCATGCTGGCTGAGCGAGGCGCCGATCCCGCCGCCGCGGCGACCCTCGTCTGGGGCAACCGCAACATCGAAACGGTGCGGATCGTGGCGGCGGTCATGAACCGCATGCGCTTCGAGCTGGGCGGCCGCCTGGTGTGGTCGGAGATTACTCAGGAGACTTGCCGGCAACACGGCGGCGAGGAGAACGAGCCCGACAACCTGGGCAACGAGCTCCGCACGATTGAGGGGGTCGAGGTGGCCCTTCTCGTGCGCGAAACGCGGGAGGGGACGGCGCGCGGGAGCATGCGTTCCGGCGAGGGAGGGGTCGACGTCAGCCGCATTGCCGCGAGTCTCGGCGGCGGGGGGCATCCCGCGGCGGCGGGCTTTGAAGTCAAGGAGCCTTTTGCGACCGCACGGGACCGAATCGTTGAAGCCGTCATCGAAGGAGTGCGCGCGCAGGTCGGCAAGCGATCGGAGAAGGGCTAGACCTGGACGGCGCGGTCCCGTCCGAGCGGGCTTCGGAAGGGCAATCATGAGTTCAACCGAGCAATCCGCGAGAAGGAGCGCTTTTCGGTTGGCGGTTCTTTCCTTTGTCACGGGTTTCTCCGGCGCCATGATGCCGGGGCCGCTCCTCGTGGCCGTGATCGAGCAGACTGCCATCCAGGGATTCCCGGCCATGCTGTGGCTGGTGACGGGGCACGCCGTGTTGGAGCTGGCCCTTGTCGTTTTCCTGATCGCGGGGCTTCAGGCCGTCGTGGCCCGGGAGAAGGTGCGCGGCGGGATCGGGATCGTCGGGGGCGCCGCGCTGCTGTGGATGGGGTGCGACATGCTGCGCCACGCTTTCGGCGTCTCACTCGATCTCGGCGCGTCGGCCAACGCGGCTTACGGCGTCGTGAGGTTGCTTCTATTGGGCGCGGCGGTCTGCGCAGCCAATCCCTATTTCACGGGGTGGTGGGCCACCGTCGGCGCGGGACAGCTCGCCCACATGGCGCCCCGGACGCCGGGCGAGTACCTCGCCTTCTACCTCGGCCATGAGGGAGCGGACTACGTCTGGTACGGCGTCGTCGCCGCAATCATCATCACCGGGAAAAACTGGCTCACCGATGGCGTTTACCACGGGCTCATTCTCGTTTGCGGCGGCATCATTGCCTGTCTCGGCGCGTGGTTCCTGGTCAAGGGGATAACACTGTTTCTGCCCGCGAAGGAGAAGCGCGGTGATCCATACACTGACCGTTGACTGCCTACCGGGGTTGTACCTGAAAGAGGAATGCCGGCGCGTCATCGAGATCTCTGAGGATGCGTCGCTTCTGGACTTGCACTTTTGCATCCAGGACGCCGTTGGCTTCGACCGCGACCATCTATTCGAGTTCTACGCCGGAAGGAACCGCAGAAACCGAGCCGTCCGCTTCGCGGATCCCGCCGATTGCGGGGACGATTTCGAGGGGCCAGGCGGGATTCTCCTCAAGGAGATCTGGCCGTTGGACCGCATGAAGCTCTACTACCTCTTCGATTTCGGCGATGAGTGGGTTTTTGGGATACGAAAGTCCCGCAAGGTGAACCCGCCGGAAGAGGGAGTTTCGTATCCCAGACTGGTAGAGGCAATCGGTCCAGATCCGGAGCAGTACGGCGACGAAGACGAAGAAGGCTGCTAGGGGCTCTCTCTGCCCCGCCGTCTCGATTCCCCGCCTGTTTGTGAGTGAGTCATGCGCGTCACGAGCATTCAACTGGGAAGAAACGACGCCTCCAAGCAAGGGCGCATTGCCCACGCTCTGGACCTGCTCGATCGCGCGCCCGCAAGCGACCTGTTCCTTCTTCCGGAACTGTGGCATTGCGGCTACTTCTCCTTCGACCGTTACTGGGCGGACAGCGAGCCGCTGAACGGCCCGACCGTGAGCGCCCTGCGGGAGAAGGCCGCCCAACTCGGATCTCACGTCCACATGGGCAGCATCGTCGAAAGAGACGGGGAGGACCTGTTCAATACCAGCGTGCTCCTCGACCCACAGGGCGGGATCCTCGCTCGGTACCGCAAGATTCATCTCTTCAGCTACGAGTCCGAGGAAAGCAAAGTCCTCAAACGAGGCGCGGAGATTGTGGTGGTCGAGACTCCGTGGGGCAAAGTCGGACTGTCGACCTGCTACGACTTGCGCTTCCCGGAGCTGTACCGCAAGATGGTGGACCAGGGGGCGATGTTCTTTCTCGTCCCGGCGGCGTGGCCCCTGGCGCGCGTCGATGCGTGGCGGCTCTTCAACCGGGCCCGAGCCCACGAGAATCTGGCCTACCTACTCAGCTGCAACTGCGCGGGGTCGAGCGAAGGCAAGCCGTTCGCGGGACACAGCATGTTCGTGGATCCCTTGGGCAACGCGATCGCCGAGGCGGGCGAAGACGAGTGCATCCTCTCGGGCGAGGTCGCCCCGGACCTCGTCCACGCAGCGCGCTCCGGATTCAGCGCTCTGGACGACCGAGTCCTTAGGTGACGCGGCGAAGCTTGCCAACGCGTCGCCCCCTTCGGCCGCCGCGGCCTGTGCCGTGAGACCCGCGCCCGCCACGACGTCGTCGTCATGCGCGGCGAGAAACATCCACCTTTTTCCCTCGTTGCTCCGTCTGGGAAAAACCCCTGAAACCCGCGACGCGACGATCGTCTCTTCCATTTCTTTCCGGTAGAAAGCGACTCCTGCCGTCATGATCGTGCGTCCTCCTGCTCTCGAGTGTCCCGCGCTGGCGCCTGCCCTCTCATCGAAGCATTAGGTCCATTCCGCTTCTCGCCGGCAGTGAAGTCCCGTGCCGTGGCGAGGCATCCCGCTTGGGCCGTGACGGCCCTTTGTTCCAGACTCCCTTTGCTAGAATTCAGGCCACGTGGCTGCCCCGCGGTCGCACTCCACCTCTTCCTTGTCTGGGTTATTTGGCCTGACTATAAGACGCTGTTTCAGCACACGGCAGAGATGCTGGCTCTCCCGCCCGTTCATCGTGTAGAAATCCGGGATGTGCTGGCTCTCTAGCGCAATCAGGAGGTCGCCTGCCGTCAGGCACGGATCTTTCCGCTGGATGCTCGACGGGTTCTCCATGAAATGTGCGATGAAGCGCTCCGCAGAAGCCAGCTCGTCCGATTTTCTCCCCGGCGCCCGCCCTGGCTCAAGTTCCCCGAGGTACTCGCGGATCCCGGCCAACAATCCCCTGTTCTTCTCCAGGAACCTGACAATGCCACACCGGGCCCCCATTCTGCTGCAGTTGCGTGGTCCTGCGTCAAATCCGGCTGGGTTCTCACGCACGCGGTCTTTGCCGATTGCGCACGCCGAATCAGTAAGAAAGTGACACCGCCTCTCGATCCTGTCCATGCCCCTTCGGAGTAAGTCCTCCAAAAAGAGCCTGGCGCGGTCAAGCCTGTCACGGTCGTCGTCGGTCTCATCAATCGTATGTACGATCTGGAGACACGTCCGGAATCTCCTGAACTGCTGGTGAGGCAAGGCCTCGAGTCTTCGGTTCACCTCCTGGATAGTTGCGCATTTGCTGACCAACTTGTGCAAGTAGATAGCATCTTTGAACAGCCTTCTCTTCATCTCAGCACGAACGACCGTACCGGAGCAGGCGAAATCATAAGCCTTGAGCCGAGCCTTGATTCTCTTCTTGGTTCGTGGCGGGTGCACCAGGCTTGCGATAAGGATGCTTGTGTCAAGAAAGACAGCGGTTCCCTTGGGCATCAGCAGTTTTTCCCAAGGTCCATGAGCGGCTTCAAGGGTTGAAAGTCGCTGTCCTCCAACAGATCAATCGCGGACTCAATGCTCCCGGTATCGGCAGAAGGAACGAGGTGATCCTCAAGAACACTCCGCAGATTGCTGCATTGCCCCGGGGTCAAGTTTTCGAGTACTTGGTCGGCCAATGACGACTGAAGGTAGTTGACAATTGTGCCCCATTCGTCAGACTGCGATGAACGTAGCCGCCACATTTCCCTGAGGGATTCGATCAAACTCATTCCGGCGATTCCCAAGTCCACCGGTTCCTTTGCCTCCGCGGCTTCCTCCATGGCCCGAGCGTGCTCGATTGCTTCTTCTCGCCAACGCGTTACCGCGTACCGGGTTTCGGCTGAGTCGGAACCAGTGCGCCGCTCTCTCCTCGAATCCCTATCGACCGACTCACCAGTGGATAGCCCCGCAGCCGTCTTCAACCTTGTGTGGTAAATCCGGCTACGACCTTCCTGAATGTCGGTGACCGGAAATGCCGTATCCTGGCAATCACCGTAATTCACCAGCGTGCTTCCCGTTTCCTGGTCCATACTCAAGCGCCTTTCATGTCCCGCGATCAATGCATTCGCGCAGGTACTGCATACCTTTCTCATAACTAGTGCGAACAAAATACCCCGGCTCTACCTTCTCGGGCATCTCCTGATAGGCATCTATATCTATCATAGCAGCGAACTGCGGATTGTGTTCGATTCGCTTCTTTGTTCTGATCTGCTTGAGCAAGTGCTCCCTTTGGTTCTCGTGAAGGGTGTGAGGAGGGATGTTGAGGACCTCGCCCCCCAGGTTGACGGGCAGGCTGCGCTCAACTCCGTTGAAGGCGATCCGGAAGCTCCTGTCCTCAGACTCTATCACTACGGAGAAACCTGTGGCTTTGACCCTGCCACGGAATGAACCCGCGACGCGCTGCGATACTTGGCAACAGCCCAGATCCCTCAGCCAAGTCTCGGCTTCGTCGCTGCTCCCGCAGGCAAACATGTACCAGACGCGAAACCCAATGCGCGTAAACTCCCGTAAGTCGAGCCCATCCACAACAACCGGAGTGATTTCCTCCACTTGCGTGAGGAAATCGCTGACATCGTCCTCAGTCAGAGAGGCCTCTCCCAATCCTTGCTCAACGGTCAGATCCAGCTTCAGCGAGGAGAAGTTGAACCGGCAGTTGTTGTTCGTGTTTATGAGCGGCGCATTCTGCGGGTTCGGTGAAGTATTGGCGAGAATCCACTCAGGCCTGTCTCGCATGATCGAATTCACCACCCACCCGCATTTGTCGAGGTAAGAGAAGCCGTAGCTGTACCGCAGTTCAAAAACAAGCTTATGGACAATCACGGGCTTGTTCGAGATCATCATCCACTTCATCGCGCGAAGCTCCGCATCGCTTTTCTGTCGGACCGCTCGGAATTCCTGCGCCCCGTGCCTACCACCAGTCCTGGCAAGGATTATACCCTTGCCCTCGACTGGGTCAAGGGATATGATCACAGTAAAGGGGGAAAACTGTAGCCGAGTCGTCCCCACCGGGGAAGCCGGTCTGGTTCATCGAGGCGCCCTCTTATCTTCCTGTGTCCGGATCGTCACTTCTCGCCTCCCTATCGTACGGTTATGCGGTGGCGGTTTGCCTCGAAGGTCTTCGGGCCGATGCCGGGGACTTTGGTCAGGTCGGATGGACGGCGAAAGGGGCCGTGGCGGCGGCGGTACTCGATGATCTTCGCCGCCGTTTTTGGGCCGATGTCGTAAAGGGTCTGGAGTTCCTCAAGGGTCGCGGCATTGATGTTGACGGGGCGGAGTTCCGGGGGAAGCGGGGTCGGCGCGACGCCGGCGGCGGGAGGGCCTGCGGGGGGTCCCGGTTCGTCGACTTTCACGGCTGGCTGACCGGCTTCGTGTGCGCGCGCGACGGAAGCGCGTCCGGGGCCGCCCGGGGAAGTCAGGGCCTCGCCCGTTGCAGCGGCCTTATCTGACTCCGGCGCGGGCGGCGCGACAAAGACCAGCGACTCGATGCCCTGAAAGATGCCTTCGCCGATGCCGGAGACGTTGAGCAGATCGCGGGCTTGAGGGAATCCCCCGACGCGTTCGCGGTAGGCGACGATGGCCTCGGCGCGGGTCTTGCCGATCTGCGGCAACGTCTCGAGATCGCCGGCCCTCGCGCGGTTGATGTCGAGCCGTCCGTCCGTCCAGGCCGAGGACGCGCGTTTTCGCGACCTCGCCGCGCCCTCCGTTGCTCCTCCTTGCCGCGTCCCCCCTCCGGTCGGGCCGCCGAGGGCCCGCGGCGCCTTGCCGTCGTTGCCGCGTTCCGAGTCTACGCGCTCGATCGAGAAGTCGTGCTCGACCCACATCGCCCCCTGGCGCTGACGGTGCGCGTAGGTTTGCGCTCCGATCCCAAGCGCGATCGCGACGATCAGCGCCAGAAGCGCGCGCAGCTCGTTGCGGTTCATGCCGGCGTACATGGAGCGGCTCCTCAATCACTCATCCAAGGTTTCAACGAAAGTCCTGAGAAACTCCCTGAAGTCGGCGCCGACGTCGCCGCGTTTCACGGCGTACCTGACGGTGGTCTTGAGATAGTCGAGCCGGTTGCCGATATCGTGGCGCGTGCCTTCGAATTTGTGGGCGTAGATCTCGCGATCCTTGAGCATGAGGCGCAACGCGTCGGTGAGTTGGATCTCGTTTCCCACGCCCTCCGCGGTTCGCCCGATGTAGTCGAACACGTCGGGCGTGAGCACGTAGCGCCCGCCGATGGCGAGGTTCGAGGGCGCTTCGACCGTCTTCGGCTTTTCCACCAGGACGTTTACGCGCCACGTATTCGGCTCAATCTCTTCGCCGCCGACGATTCCGTAGCGGTCCACCTTGTCGCGCTCGACCTCCTCGACGCCGATGACGGGCGCCTTCAGGCGGTTGTAGACGTCAATCAGCTGGCGCGAGCAAGGCGTCTTCGAATCGACCAGCGTGTCGCCGAGCAGGACGAGAAACGGCTCGTCCCCCACGTGCCAGCGCGCGTACGAGACCGCGTCGCCGAGTCCGTTCAGTTCGGCTTGGCGGATGAAATGGATGTTGGCCAGGTTGGCGAGTTGGCGGACCTGAAGCAATTGCTCCTCTCGCCCCTTGGCGTGAAGATTCGCCTCGAGCTCGAAGGCGCGGTCGAAGTAGTTTTCGAGCGACTGCTTGCCGCGCCCCGTGACGATGAGAATGTCGCGGATGCCCGAGTGCACGGCCTCTTCGACGACGTAATGGATGGTGGGCGTGTCGATGATGGGGAGCATTTCCTTCGGCTGCGACTTCGTCACGGGCAGGAACCGCGTGCCGAATCCCGCGGCCGGGATGACGGCTTTGCGAATCATGGCAACCTCCTGAAGATCCGGCGGAAGACCTCCTGGGTTCATCTGACGAACGGTTGGGAGACCGCAGAGGAGATCCGTTCCGGCGCTCCTGCGTTTATCCAACATGCGGCGCGATTGTTCCACGAAAATCGAACGTGGGAAAATCGAACACGACAAGCGCCTGAGAACGTGGAGGCGACCGAACCCACGGAAAGACGCCGTTTCGCTTCTTCTTGCCGAACCGCGAGGGCTTATGCAAACATCAGGGCCCAGAAGCGGCGGCAAGGGCGCAGAGGGTCCTCTCGAGACTTGGGCCGCTTTCCGGGGGCGCGCCGCAATCCAGATCTCGCGCAGGGAGGCAGACATGCCCGCATCGATGTCCAGCCAAACGCCACCGTACCAGATCGTCATTCCCCAGGCGCCGACGACCGCCGAGAAACGCGCCGCGACGGAGCTCGAGCGCCATCTTCGCGAGATCACGGGCGCACATTTCCCCATCGTGGATGACGCCGCGCCCGCGCGGGACCGTGAGTTCATCCTGGGACGCAGCGCCCGACTCCGCGAGCTCGGCGCGGATGTCCCGTTTGAGAAGCTGGAGGAGGACGGCTTCATCCTCAAGACTGTCGGCGACCGGCTTGTCATCGCCGGAGGATCGGAGAAGGGCGTGCTGTACGGCGTCTACACCTTCCTGGAGGATTGCCTCGGATGCCGGAAGTATAGCTCCAAAGTCAGCCGGATCCCGAAGCGCAAGTCGCTGGTCCTTCCCGAGATCGACGTCATGCAGGTCCCGGTCGTGAAGAGCCGCGATCTCTACTACCTCGACGCCTGGGACCCGGAATTCAGCGACTGGCACAAGTTGGACTCGAACATGCACAACGAGTGGGGGCTCTGGGTGCACACCTTCGGCGCTCTCGTGCCGCCGGGCGAGTATTTCAAGGAACACCCTGAGTACTTCGCCGAGATCGGGGGACATCGGGTCGCCGGCGGCCAGCTCTGTCTGACCAATCCCGGCACGTTTCGCGTTCTGGTCGAAAACCTTCGCAAGCGGATGGACCGGAAGTCCGAGGCGAAGGTGTGGT
>DATKZW010000396.1:0-6754 GCA_035527775.1 Sumerlaeia bacterium
CATCCCTACTACCGTCTTCCGAATGCCGGCGAATTTCCCCCCCGTCCCCTCCTCGGGCAAATCGCTCTCGGGTCTGGGCACGCCGGACCTTCTCGGGTCCATGGGAACATTCTCCTTCTTTGCCTCGCGCCCGCCCAAGAACGCGCGAAATCTGAGAGGGGGGGGCGAAATCGTTCCCGTGCGGGTCGTCGACAACCGCGTGGACGCTCGGCTCAAGGGCCCCACGAACACGTTCCGCCGCCGGGAGTTGAGGCGGGGCAGAGGAAGAGCGTCGGCAGGGCCGAGGGGCAAGCAGAATCCCCAGTATGAGAACCCCCCATGCGCCATCGATTTCACCATCTTTCTGGATTCCGAGGAGGCTGTCGCCAAGGTCGTCGTCCAGGATCGCGAGTTCATCCTGAAGGAAGGCGAATGGAGCGATTGGATAAGGGTCGAATTCAGGCCCCTGCCCGGCCTGGCAAGCGTCGGCGGGGCCGGGGTCGTCACCGCCACCGCGCGCTTCTACCTCCAGCAGGTTCGGCCCGACTTCCGTCTGTACGTTAGCCCCTTGCAGATCGATCCCGCACGCCCGGCCCTTCCGCTTTCCACTCCCGCCGACTGGTCGCGGGACCTCTGCGAGAAGATCGGTCCCTTCTACACGCAAGGGCTCCCCGAAGACACCAAGGCGCTCTCGGGCGGGATCTTCACGGGACGGGAGTTCTGGGACCAGGCGCAGTTCGTTCTCCAAGAGCGACGTCGCGCGCTGGAGCGCCTTCTGGAGGATTTCGACGAGGGGCTGCTCTTCTTCTACCTCTCAAGCCTTGACCAGGGAACTCACATGCTCTGGCGCTACGCGGACCGTGAGCATCCTGCTTTCCATTCCCCCTCTGAGCCGAACGAGGGCCTCGAGGACGGAATCCCAACATTATACCAGCAAATGGACGAAATCTTGGGCGACGTCCGCGCCGCAATCGACGACGAGACGGTCCTGATCGTGCTCTCCGACCACGGGTTTTCGCCCTTTTACTGGTGCGTTAACCTCAACTCCTGGCTTCTGGAGAAGGGCTACGTTCGCCTGCGCGCGGGCGCCCGCCAGAGCGCCGAAGGCTATTTCGAGAACGTCGACTGGGACCGCACGACCGCCTACGCCCTCGGTTTGAACGGCGTGTACGTGAATCAGAAGGGCCGCGAGATGAACGGCTCCGTTCTGCCGGGCCGGGACTACGACGATCTTCTCGACCGGCTGGAAGCGGACCTCCGGGCCATGCGCGATCCCCGCAACGGCGGCCGCCCCGTGTCCCAAGTTGTGCGCGCGCGCCGCGACTTCCGCGGCGCCCACGTTGACATCGGCCCGGACATCATCGTCGGCTACAGCCGCGGTTACCGCGTCTCGTGGGAGAGTCCTCTGGGGAAGTTTCCGCGAGAGATCTTCCTCGACAACGATGATGCTTGGAGCGCCGACCATTGCGTGGACAGCCAAGTCGTGCCGGGCGTTCTGGTCGCAAACTCGAAGATTACCCTCGAGTCCCCCGCTTTGTGCGACGTTACCGTCGCTGTACTCGCCCTCTATGGGATCGACCCGTTGCCCGAGATGATCGGCCGCAACTGCCTGGCAGCCGGCCCCTTGGGCTAGCTGCTCCTTTGTCCTGGGCGCATCAGCCCGCCGCGTTTGTCTTATCCTCTTTGCGTTCCCCGAGGAACCTCTCGGCGTTCTCCTTCGTCACCAATTCGACGCGAACTCTGACGTCTTTCTCGACGGGCTTCCCCTCGAAGCGATCGTAGGCCTTCTGCGCCGCGATCCGGCCCATCTCCTTCGGGAATCGGGCGGAGCTGGAGTGGAGTTTGCCCGCAAGGATCGCGGCGGCGGCCTCGGACGATCCGTCCACCGCGACGACCGCCACACCTTTCAGTTTGCCCGCGGATTCCAAAGCGGAGACGGCGCCGAGGGCGCTCGGATCGTTGATCGCGAAAACGGCGTTCAGCCCGCGGTAGCGCCCGATGAGGTCGCGCATCACGAACTGGGCGTCTTCCCGCGTGCCGTGGCCCTCCTGAATGTCGAGGATTCTCATGTCGGGATGCTGGTCGGTGACTTCCTTGAACCCGGCCACTCGGTCGATGCAGGCTTTGCTGAGGGACCGGTGGAGGATGACGATCTGGGCGGGACGGCGGACCTTCGCAAGGGCTTGGGCGGCCAGACGCCCCGCCTCGACGTTGTCCGACGCCACCCGGCAAAGCGCGAGATCCTGATCCTCCGCCGAGGCGTCCACGATAATGCAAGGGACGCCTTTCTCCTTGGCCTGGAGCAGGCGCCCTTCGATTCCTTCCCCGTTGACGGGGTTGATGAAAATGGCGTCGGCGCCTTGGAGAAGCAAGTCGGCAACGTCGTTTTCCTGCTTGAGGCTATTCCATTGCGAATCGAGCGTGACGAGGCGATCGCCGCGCGCTTCCACGATCTCCTTGATGCCTTCGTTCAGGTCGACGAAGAAGGGATCGTCCATCGTCTGAAACACGGCGCCGAAGAGGCGCTGCCCCGACCCGGACTTGTCGGCGTTCTTCTGGCCGGCGCATCCCGCGACGAGCGCCGACAAGATCATCCCGGCCACAAGCCGTCTCTTGCCCTTCACGGCGCTTCTCCTTCCTTCCTCGTCACTCGTCAACGAGCCGCGGCCCGCTGGGCGTCAGGATTCGCCGGCGGACCGTGGGCCAATAGATGAAGAGCGTGCGCTCGAAGATCTCCTCGCGGGAAACGACGCAGGCCTTCTCCCACGCGGGGCCGCCCAGCGGCGGGGCCGTGTCGGCCATGCCCGACAGTCTCGTGATGAGGCTGTGATCCTCGGCGCGCGACGACATCAGGACAATGTAGTTCCCTTCGGGGCACGCGATCCGGAAATCCGCGGGCAGGTCCTTCGTGGCCAGAGGGTAGTAATCGCGCGAGAGTCTGCGCCCGTCAACGTAGAAGATCCCGTCCACGCGCCGGAGCGTCTCGCCGCCGACGGCCATCACGCGTTCCCAGCCGTTGCGGGGATTGACCGACTGCATCGGCCCTTGCAGCCATCGCGGCGGGTCATAGTGAACGACGTCGCCCGGTCGCGGACGCCGAATCCAATAGCTGAGCGCCTCGCCGAGGATCCGGTCGCCTTTCATGAGCGCCGGCGCCATGTAGTTCGCGCCGATGTAGAAGTGCGTGAAGACCGGAAACTGCATGGCGGCAAGCAAGGAAAGGATGAAGCCGACGGCGCCGAACAAGAAGATGGGATAGAGAAGAAGCGCAAACCGGTCGCGCAACGAGAAGGACCGGCCGTTGATGCGCTCGGCCGTCACCATGGCGTCGCTCGATGCGGCGAGGGCAACGAGCGCCGCAGCCGCAACAAAAACGTTGCCCCAGTGGGGCGTGGTGATGAAGCGGGCGGCGAGGAGCGCGAAAAACAGGAAACCCAGAACGAAGTAGACGGCTTTCTTCGGTTGGCGGTTGTAGATCTGTCCAAGCCCCGGAACCACGCCGAGGAGCCCCGCCACGCAGTAGAACCGGTGCGGAAGTCCTTGGGGCACAGGGGACTCGAGCGCCCGCAAGCAGCGTCGGCACAGCCGCGAGACCACGCGCCCCGTCAGACTCACAATGTCGACTCCTTCGGCGGCGACCGCGCCCTTCGGCGCGAGGTCGTCGCGGTGGACGAGCGTCGCGCCGCACTTCAGACACGTCTCGCGCGGCTCGCGGTTGACGAATTCACAGATCGGGCACTTGCGCATGGCGCCTTCTCTTCAGTGTCGCGCAAAGCGCGGTCCCTTTGCCTGGAAGAACCGGCGCCGCGGTCCTGGATAATATCGGAACCAGGCGCGGTCGAGAATGGCGGACTTGTCGACAAAGCAGGCTTCCTCCCACCCCAGAACGACGATGCCGGGGGAGTCGAAAGGAGGGGTGGTGTACTTGTCGCCCTTGTACCTGTCCGTGATGACGCCTGGGATTCTCTGAGCGTCGTCCCGAAGTATGTTGATGAAGCTGGGGTCCGAGGGGCGACTCGACATCAGAATCAGCAACTTCCCTTCCGGGCAAGTCAGCTTAAAGGAACGGAACACTTCGCCCGTGAGAAGGGGATAATACCCCTCGGAGAGATTCCTGCCGTCGATGGTGTAGACGCCGTCGCGACATTCCAGCGTCTCGCCCCCGACCGCGAGGATCCGCTCCCAGCCGTTCAGCGGGTCGACTTCCCAGGCCGTGTCGCGCGGATCGCCCTCGAGGGGGTCTGGATTCGGAAGTTCCACGCGGAATCCCGGCGGATCGTAGCGCACGACGTCGCCGGGGCGGGGTTCGCGGAACCAGTAGGAGATCTTCTCGCCGCAGACCCGGTCGCCGAGGGAGATGGAAGGGGCCATGTAATCATAGCGAACGGCGAAAAGCGTGAAGACGGGGAAACCGAAAAAACTGAGGACGGCAAAGACGATGCCGACGAGGCCGAGGAGGCAGATGGGGTAGGTCAACAGCGCGAGAACGTTGCGAGCCGTGAAATACTGGCCGTTGATGCGCGCGGCCGCGATCATGGCGTCGGCGAAGGAAACCATCGAGACGAGAATGGTCGCGGCGATGAGAAGGTTGCCGACGTAGGGCGCCAGAATGAACCGCGCCGTCAGGAACAAGGAGACGGCGAAGAGGGCGACGAAATAGAGCGTCTTGCGCGGCTGGCGATTGTAGAGCTGACCCAAACCCGGCGCCAAGCCCAGAAAGCCCGCCAGCAGCGGGAACCGGTGAGGGATCCCTTCGGGAACCGGGACGGCTAGAGCGCGGGCGGCACGCCGCCAAACGCGGCTCACCCGCGCCCCAGGGAGGCCGGGGACGCGAGCGACGGAAGGCCGGCGGGACGGTTTGGCGCGAGGCGCGGACGCCTTGCCCCGAGGCGCGGCTTCCTCCTGGAGACGGCCGATTCGCTCATTCTCGACGAGCGCCGCGCTGCACTTGAGGCACGTCTCGCGCGAGTCGGTGTTGGCGAATCCGCAAACCGGGCACTTGCGCATCATCCTGCGCCTCTCTACCTCACTTCGAGATCGAGGGCTTGGTTCCGCGTCATTTCCTCTCCTCGGAACCTTTGTGACTCCTCGCGATGCCATCGGCTCCGCGCGGGCCTCTCTTACCCCCTTCGACCGGCGTTGCTCCGCGATCCTTTGCGTCGAAGAAGAGGCGGCCTGGCGCCGGCTTCACCTCGGAATCTCAAGAACCGAGAAGGAGTAGGGCGGCAGTTCGACATAGGCGGCGGGCCAGGCCCGTTTCCGGGGCCGCAGATCCCCCGGCCCGCCGGTCTCCCGCCCCGCGCCGTCGCCCCCGGCGCGGGCCAGGAGATTCGCGCCCCACAATACCGGCCCCGCAACCTTGCCCAGGACTTGTTGGCGGTCCACGACGATCCGCACGGGAACCGTGACGCGCGAGCGGTTGAGAAAGGCGGCGCGCAGCCGACCCTTCGCGTCGATGGCCGCCATCGCGTTCAAAGCCGGCGGCAGCGGCGGGGCCGGACCGTCCGCGGCGGCGCCCGCGCCCGCGCCGAGACGGTTCGGATCGATGGCCGAGTTGTCCGGGGAAAGCCGGGGCGGCTGGTAGAGATCGACGGCGACCTTTTCCTTGGCCGCAACGAAGAACCCACCCAGCATGCCGAGCGCATGCGAGGTGGGCGGCGGATTCCTGAAGCGCACCGGGAGAAAGGCGGTCCGGACGGGGGCGCCTGTCTTCGCGAATCGGCGATTGATGCGCGATTCCATCTCATCGGCGTTGCTCGGCGCGGCGGCCCGGACCAGACTCGGGTAGCGCATAAAGGCTAGGCGCGGCGCCTCGTCGGCCAGATGCATAGCCATGTCCGCGAGGGCCAAGGCGTGGAGGAGGGAGTCTTCAAAGGAAGCGTGGTCGTCCAGCCGAATGCCCCATTTGGCCGCCCATATCTCTCGGCCCTGGAAGTCCAGAGCGCACTGCCGGCAAGCACGGTCGACGTCCGAGCCCAGATAGGTCGCTAGGGCGAACAGCACCCCCTGGGGAGAAGCGTTGCGCGCCGCTCGCGGAGCGACCGTGAGATCGAGCGCCACGGCGTCGTAAAAGTCCTCGCCGGCCAGATCGCCGACCCAACTCTGAAGGGACGATCGATCCTGCATCGGGCGCGGGAAAGCCGCGTCCCCTTCCGCTTCCGCCAAGACGAACCCCGCAACCGGGACATCTACCGCAATTCGGGCGTTGGGCAAGACGGCGCGCAGGGCTTGCGCGTGGAGCTGCGCTCTTTTCGCGTATTCCTCCGCGGACGGCAGAGCTTGGCGGTATTCGGGTTTCCACAACTCCCAGCCCAGCTGCCATCGCGTCGCAGGCAAACGCGCCTCGCGGCGAGGCGTCCCGAGGTCGGTGGAAACGCGAGCCCAGTCGGAGGTCTGATCCGGCGTCTGGTTCAGAACGTTAGCGGTGCAGAAAGGCGCAGCGCCCAGTTTGCGGCAGAAACGCAGGAAATCGTCGATCTGCGTTCCGCCCTTTTTCACGTCGAGCCGCGCGGCCCGCCCCAGGGCGATTCGCGGGTCGACCGGGGCCGCCAACGTGTCGGAAGTCGGCGGCGCCAGGGCGCCGATCCATTCCTCCCGGATCATGCCGATGCGCCAGTCCCAGCAGTTGGCCGCGTCGCCGGCGGGAAACGCGAGCGAGCCGGGCGCCAGCTCTTTCGCGCGGCGGCGGAACCGCAAGTTGTCGAACGACAGAGGCGTTCCGACCAGATCGGCACTGTAACCGAAGAACCCTTCCGGCAGACGGGTCGCCTGGCCC
>DATKZW010000397.1:0-2765 GCA_035527775.1 Sumerlaeia bacterium
GGGGCAAAGGGGGGGCGACCGAGCCCTCGACAGCCGCCCCCAGACGAAAGATGACGCCGGAATGGGCGTGATCCCGACTCTGGGGGCGTTTGGCGCTCGCGCATGAGAGACGAAAAACCCGACGCCGCCTACACACTCCGCACTCGCGATTGGCTCGACCGCGCCTTCTCTCTCAGGACGGACGATGGAGGGTGCGTCTCTCACCAGCCCATTCACGGCTTCGGCCGCGGGCATTCGGCGCCGCACCAGGCGCCCCGCATCGCCCGGACGGGCCGAATCCTTGCCCTCCTGGCGCGCGAGATGTTCGAGGACTTCCTGGACGTCGGCGCGGGCGAGGCTTACACCGCCGACCTCGTGCGCGAACTGTTCGGCGCCAAGGTCGCGGCGTGCGACCTGTCGCGGGAAGCCTGCATGCGAGGCCGCGAGCTGTTCGGCGTTCCCACCTTTGCCGCCAACGCCGCGCGGCTTCCCCTGGCCGACCGCTCCTTCGACTGCGTCCTATGCAGCGAAGCGCTCGAGCATCTCGAGGACCCCTTCGCCGCTCTCTCCGAGTTGGTCCGCGTCACGCGCCGCATCCTCATGATCACCACCCAGGAGTGCGGGCGCTTCGAGCGCCAGCGCCGTCTCGTGCTGAAAACGCGCCGCCTTGCCCGTCCGCACGCGGAGATCAACTGGTGGGTTCCCAGGGACTTCCGCGATCTCCTCGGACCGCGCGTCGAACTCCATCGCCAAAACCGGCCCGACGGCTGGCCTCTCGACCGCGAAAGAGACCTCGAGGTCGTGAAACGATGGCTCCGCCACGCCACGGATCCCGAAAGACTTAACCGAGAGGGAGTCGGTGTCATCGCCGTCTGGCGTCGCGCCGAAGACGCGCCCCCGCAAGGGGACAGCGGCGCAGCCCGAGCGTCTGGGGCCGCCCCGCCGGGCCCGAACGAGGTCCCCAAGCCAAAGACGCCCCGAACCACCGGATTGGATATGGATCAACTATGGGACATGCTCCTCCAACCCCGACCCACGGGACGCAACGTGGCCGACGCGGACGAGGCGTGGCTCCGCGAACGCCTCCGATGCCCCCTCTGCGTGGGACCCCTCGAGCATCGGGTCGACGGATTGGGGTGCGCTCCCTGTGGCCGCGCCTGGTCGCCTCATAAGGGCCTCCCGGACCTGACCGCCGCGGAACTCGGCATGCGGAAACCGGAGGTCCTCGATGTGCGCCAGGTTCAGCGCCTCAAACGGATCTTCCGGCCCGACAACGTCTGGGGTGGCAAGAAAGCCGCTCTCGGCGAAGCGCTTCTCGGCGCCGTCGAGCTGGTCCGCGATCTTTACATCCGCCGCGGCTTCCGTCGCGCCCTCGAGCTGTTCCTCAAACGTCTCGGCGAGGCGGCGCGCGAATTCGACCCCCGCGCCGAGGGATGGCTGGTGCGCGTCCGCGGCGACGAGAACGTCTACCGCATCGAAAAAGGCCGCAGGCGCTTCATCGCGAGCCCCCAAGTCTTCTTCGAACGCGGCTACACCGTCGAGCAAATCAGGGAAGTCGATCCGCAGTGGCTCAAACGCTTCCCCGACGGCGACCCCATTGACTCCGCGTGAGAGAGCGTCTTGCGACGCGCGATGTCCAGCGGGATGCCGGGCCGGTGATCGAGATGAGACGTTTTGAGGTCGCGATTCGGCTGCCGTGTCTCGTGATTTCCCGTGGACTTCTTCCCTGCCGCGTCTCATGCCAACCCATTCTTCGGCAGCGCCGAAGGTGAGAGCTGGGACGGAAGGAAAGCAGCACGCTGCAATTCGGACGCATGCTTCCTTCGCTTGGGACCTGCGGGGGTCCCGCGGCGGCGTTCCCCGCCGTCGCGGAACCGCGCCTCAGTTCTGGAGAATCGCCGCGAGGTCCTCCCGCGGGGTCGAGATCGGCATGATGTTGAACTTGTCGACCAGAACTTGGAGGACCGCCGGGGTCACGAAGGCTGGGAGGGTCGGGCCGAGGCGGATGTTTTTGACCCCCAGGTGCAAGAGGCTCAGGAGAATGACGACGGCCTTCTGCTCGAACCACGAGAGGATGAACGAGAGGGGCAGGCCGTTGACGTCCGTCCCAAAGGCGTCGGCCAGCGCCGCGGCGATCTGGATGGCCGAGTAGGCGTCGTTGCACTGGCCGATGTCCAGGAGCCGCGGAATGCCGCCTATGTCGCCGAAGTCGAGCTTGTTGAAGCGGTACTTGCCGCAGGCGAGGGTGAGGATCACGCAATCGTCGGGGACGGCTTCGGCGAACTCGGTGTAATAGTTGCGTCCCGGTTTGGCGCCGTCGCAGCCGCCGATCAGGAAGAAGTGGCGCAACGCGCCGCTCTTCACCGCCTCGATCACCTTGTCGGCCACGCTGAGCACGGCGTTGTGCCCGAAACCGACGGTGATGGTCTTGTCCGGACCGTCCTCAGCGAAGCCGTCAGCCGCCAGCGCGGCCTTGATGACAGGCGAGAAATCGCCGTTGGCAATGTGCTTGACGCCGGGCCAGGCGGCGGGTCCGGTCGTGAATATGCGGTCGATGTACGAGAGCGCGGGCTTCTGGATGCAGTTGGTCGTCATGACGATGGCGCCCGGGAAGGCGGCGAAATCTTTGATCTGGCCCTGCCAGGCGCCACCGTAATTGCCAACGAGGTGTCCGCGCTTCTTCAGGCCGGGATAAGCGTGGCAGGGGAGCATCTCCGAGTGGGTGTAAACGTTGATGCCCTTGCCCTCGGTCTGCTTCAGTATCTGGTCGAGATCCTTGAGATCGT
>DATKZW010000398.1:0-7674 GCA_035527775.1 Sumerlaeia bacterium
ATCTTTTCCGAATCGGAGGAATTCGCCGCCCGGATCGCGGCCATGTATCCGGGCCTTGGCGGCGATCCCACCCGCAACTTCGTGACTTTCATGTACATCGGTCTTTTGGATCGCCTCGTGGATAAGAACGGTCTCGAGTACGCGTCGGGGCTCTTCAACGTGGCCCGCATCCAGGGCGGAACTGAGGCGGTTCGCGCCCAGTCCAAGCAGATGGCGCGCGAGGTCATCGTCTCCGAAGAGTTCCTCGCCAAGCAACCCGCCACGGCAGACTACGTGGTGCGCTTCTACCGCTCCTTTCTCGGCCGCTTCCCGAACGACACGGAGACGACCTACTGGTCGGGAGAGATCGACTCCGGGCGTCGGACAACCGACGACGCGATCGAGTTATTCGCCGATTCGGCCGAATTCACCGAACGCTTGAGGACATACTTCGAAACGCCGTGAGGCGCGAGAGAATGGGAAACGAACGAATGAAGCAATCCTCGCGCGGGTTCGCCGTTGCGCGAATCGCGGTTTCTCTGCTTGTGTTGTGTGGAATGCTCTTCTGGGCGCGGCCCGCGCTCCCGGCGGAGAGGGAGGAGGCGGTCCGCAGTCGGACCGCTGTCTCGGGCGAGACCCAGGGCGCTTGCCCCGGGCTGGATGCTGCTTCGGCGGACGCCGTCGGTGAAGATCGCGCGCATTACGAAGCGGAGTGGGCGGCCCAGATGCAGGATCCTCGCTTGCCCGAGACCGACGCAGCGGGCGGCGTCGACGGCGTCAAGAACGGCGGCATCGGCTTCCATACGGGGAACGACGGACGCCCTCCGTGGTGGCAGGTGGACCTGGGGGAAGTCAAGGCCGTCGGACGCGTCGTGGTCTACAACCGCAGCGACTGGCGGCCGGACCGCGCGAAGAACCTGATCGTCCTGCTGTCGAGCGACGCGAAGCAGTGGCGCGAGGTCTACCGCCACAACGGCGAAGTGTTTCACGGCGCGCGCGACCAGAAGCCTCTCGTGGTCGTCCTGAGGGACGAAAAGGCGCGTTACGTCCGAACGGCGTTGCCGACGGCCGATTGGCTGCATCTCGACGAAATCGAGGTCTATGGGCCGGAGGCGGATGGGCCGAACCTTGCCTTGCGCAGGCCGGCCACGCAGAGCGGCACGAGCGAGTGGTCGACGCACGCCAGGATTCCCCTTTCGCAGCTGGAATTCGGGGCGCGCGAGCGCGAGTTGAGCGAGACGATTGCGGCCGGCGCGTTGCGGGAAACGGGCGCGGCGGGCGAAGCGATGCGCCGGGAGTTGGCCGATCTCGCGCGCAATGGCGCCGCGCCCGAGCGCCAGTCCGAGTGGGCGGCGCTCTACGTTCGCGCCGCCCGGTTGCGTGATCGCTTCCGCGCGGCGCGGTCCGGGCTGAGGCTCCTGGATTCCGAAGCGCTGCGACTGGCCATCGAGGACCTTCGAAAGACGTTCCCGGACCGTTGCGCCCAGAGCGCGGAATGCCTCGCGCGCGCCACGGCTCTTCACGAGCGGTTGCCCAAGATTCAGGCGCGCCTGGACGAGGGCGACGAGAGAGCGGCGGAGGAGGCTCTGGAGATCGTCGCTTTTCATCGCGAGGCGTTGCTGTCCAACCCGCTTCTCGATTTCGACGCCCTGTTGCTGGTCAAGCGCGGCGCGGCCAATCTGGGACTGCCCGCCAACTATCTCGGCAACAGCGACCTCCCGTCGCACGGCTACGACAACGAGATTGCGGTTCTCTCGCCGGTCCGCCCCGACGGCGAAATCCGCGCGCTCTACCGTCCCTCCAGCGGCGAGTTCGTCGGAGACGTAGATCTCGATTTTGACGCCCGGAGAATGCTGTTCTCGATGCCGGCCCCCGAGGGCCGGTGGCGGGTGTTCGAGACGGACCTGGCCGGTCCCGGTTCCCTGGGCGAGGGGGGACGCCCGCGCCCGCTGCCCCTGATCGAAGAGCCGGACGTGGACAACTATGACGCCTGCTATCTTCCCGACGGCAACATCCTCTTCAGCTCGACGGCCCCCTTCGTCGGCGTCCCCTGCGTCACGGGCTCCTCGCACGTCACGAACCTCTATCTGCTCGAAAGACAAACGGGCGACATCCGCCAACTGACCTTCGACCAGGACCACAACTGGTGCCCGACCGTGCTCAACAACGGCCGCGTGTTCTTCCTGCGGTGGGAGTACTCGGACATCCCGCACTACGTCGCGCGCATCTTGTTCCACATGAATCCCGACGGCACGGAGCAGACGGCCTACTACGGCAGCAACTCCTACTGGCCCAACGCCATGTTCTATGCCCGTCCCGTCCCCAATCATCCGACCCGTTTCGTGACTGTTATCGGCGGCCATCACGACGTCCCGCGCATGGGCGAGCTCGTGCTGTTCGATCCCGCGTTGGGACGCCATGAGGCCGACGGCGCCGTGCAGCGCATTCCCGGCCGAGGCAAACGCGTCGAGCCCGTCATCCTCGACGGTCTCGTCGGCGCGAGCTGGCCCAAGTTCCTGCACCCCTTTCCTTTGAGCGACAAGTATTTCCTTGTCTCGTGCAAGCCGGACCCGAGCGCGAACTGGGGCATTTACCTGGTGGACGTCTTCGACAACATGACGCTCATCAAGGAAACGCCGGGCTACGCCCTGCTCGAGCCGATTCCGTTGCGGCCGACCCCTCGTCCGCCGGTCATTCCGTCGAAGGTCGAGCCGGGGCGACGCGACGCGACGGTCTACATGGTGAACGTCTATGCGGGCCCGGGTTTGGAGGGCGTGCCTCGCGGGACGGTCAAGAGCCTTCGGCTTTTCACTTACCATTTCGCCTACCACGGCATGGGCGGCCAGGCGAATCGCGTGGGGCTCGACGGGCCGTGGGACGTCAAGCGCATCATCGGCACGATCCCCGTCGAGCCGGACGGTTCGGCGTTTTTCCGCGTGCCGGCCAATACGCCGATCTCCGTGCAGCCCCTCGACGACGAAGGCAAGGCGCTGCAACTGATGCGCAGCTGGATGACGGCGATGCCGGGCGAAGTGCTTTCGTGCGTCGGGTGCCACGAGCGGCAGAACACGACCGCGCCGTCGGAGCGCACGATGGCCGCCCGCCGCCCCCCGTCGCAGATCGCGCCCTGGTACGGCCCGCCGCGGGGATTCAGCTTCGCGCGCGAGGTGCAGCCGGCGCTCGACGCCCACTGCGTCGAGTGTCACAACGGCAAGGCCCGCCCCGACGGAGAGGCCGTCCCCGACTTCTCGCGCAGGCCGTTCGTCTATCCGAAAGGAACCAGCGAAGGTTACAACCGGGGGCAGAAGTTCCCCCCTTCGTACCTCGCTCTGCGCCGCTATATTCGGTCCCCGTCCATCGAGAGCGACATGCACATGCTGTCTCCCTGCGAGTTCCACGCCGACACGGCCCAGTTGGTGCAAATGCTCGAGGGCGGCCACCACGACGTGCGCCTCGACGCCGAGGCCTGGGACCGCCTGATCACCTGGATCGACCTCCACACGCCCGCCCACGGCGCGTGGCATGAGATCGTGGGGGAGGAACTCGTCAACCACCAACGCGACCGACGACGCGCCATGATGCGGCGCTACGCCGGACGGGACGAGGATCCCGAGGCGATTCCGGCCTCGCTGAGTCAGAACCTTGCGAGATTGCCTGGCGCGCCGAGTCAGGAAGACGATCGCTCATCCAACGAAGAACCGGCCAGCGCTGAAGCGGCTCCACGCGGCGCGTTTCTCCCCTCGCGACCCGGACCTTCGCGAAGTCTCCTCTCTTCCTTTGTCCCGCAGTCCGCACTCCGCACTCCGCATTCCACCCGCTGGCCTTTTTCCCCCGACGAGGCGAGACGCCGGCAGGCGCGCCTCGGGACCGTGAAACGCGCCATCGACCTCGGTGACGGCGTGGCGCTCGATCTCGTGCAGATCCCGCCGGGAGAGTTCCTGACGCCCGGTCCGGCCCCGACCCGCGTCCGGATCGACGCGCCGTTCTGGATCGGCGCCTGCGAGGTCGCCAACGAGCAGTTCGCGCGCTTCGACCCGAACCATGACAGCCGGTTGGAGAACGGCGATTTCCTCCAGTTCAGCGTTCAGGAGCGCGGCTATCCCGTCAACGCGCCGCGCCAGCCCGTGGTGCGCGTCTCTTGGCGCCAGGCGATGGCCTTCTGCGAATGGCTCTCCGAGCAAACGGGCCAGACATTCACGCTGCCCAGCGAGGCGCAGTGGGAGTACGCCGCCCGCGCCGGCGCGGCGACGCCCTTTTGGTACGGCCCGGCGGATCGCGACTTCGCGCCCTACGCGAACCTGGCCGACGAGACTCTCAAGCGGATCGACACCTTTGGATGGGGTCTGCCCTCCGGGGCGATTCCCGAATGGCGCCTTGTGGCTCCAGGCGTGGACGACGGCTATCGCGTCTCCGCCCCCGTCGGGAGTTTCGCGCTGAACCCCTGGGGTCTCCACGACGTGCACGGCAACGTGGCGGAGTGGACAAGCACATCGTTCGCGCCGCGGGAAAGCGTTCAAAGCACATCGGGTCGAAACGGCCAAAGTCGAGAGCGCGGAACGGGATCTCGCGCGTTTCGCGACCGAGAAAGCGCTGAAAGCGCGATGGAGCAAAACCCAGGGCAGAGCGAGCGCAGCGAGCGCCGCCCTGGGTCTCCGGGCGAATCCACAACAGGGGCCGGCGCGCTCCCTTGCTCGGCAAGGGCTTCTTGCTCCGCAGGAACCGTGACAGCCCATCCGGGAGGTCATGAAGCAGACTCCCGAACGGCGCTTCGTCCAGACCGTTCTCTCCGAAGGAGCGCGCACGATGGGGATATGACTCCCTTCGAGGACAAGATCGTCCGAGGCGGCTCCTGGAACGACCGCCCGCGCCGCGCACACGCGGCCTTCCGTCAGGCGTACCGCTCCTATCAAGGGGTCTACGACGTGGGATTCCGGGTCGTGTGTCTGGACGGCGGGCAAGTCCCCATATCCTCACAACAGGCGCTCACGTCCCTTCCCGCACAGGACGAGGGACCCTCGACCTCTCGGGTCGCTCGATCGGCTTCGCCCGCGACAAACAACAGTGCGGGAAGGTAGAGTTTTCGCCGACCGCCTGCCGCCCGCGCCGTCGAAACGGACGCGGAATCTCTCGACCGTCCCACCGACCCCGTCGGCCTCACCGACCCCGTTGGCCTCACCGACCCCGTTGGCCTCACCGACCCCGTCGGCACACGACGGGGCGAAAACAGGGAGATTCTCCCCGGACCAACGTTTATGTCGCGCATCGCCGAATTTCCGAATTCCCGTTTCCCGAATTTCTCTTTGACATTTCCCCGTTGCGCTGGCAGTCTCATGGGCTCTGAGCGCCCCGGGGCCCCGGAAACCGGCGCTCGGAGGCGCCAAAGACCGGAGACCCGTCCGCGGAGCCCCCGACCAGCCGCCGCCGGGGCTCTCGCCAAAAGGCTTGCGCCCCAGCAAGGAAGACAGGAGAGAACCCATGCCACTTGTGCCGATGAAACAACTGCTCGACGAGGCCACCAAGGGAGGCTACGGCGTCGGCGCCTTCAACGTCAACAACATGGAGCAAATCCAGGCCATTATGAAGGCCTGCCGCGAGACCGATTCGCCCGTCATCATCCAGGCCAGCCGGGGCGCTCTCGAATACTCCAACCTCGTCTACCTCCAGAAGCTCATGGAGGCCGCCGTCATCGACAATCCCGACATCCCGGTTGTCATGCACCTCGATCACGGCAACAGCCTCGACACCTGCAAGACCGCCATCGGCCTGGACTTCACTTCCGTCATGATCGACGCTTCTCTCGAAAAGGACGGCAAAACCATCGCGTCCTATGAATACAACGTCGCAACGACCCGCTCGGTGGTCGAATACGCCCACGCGCGCGGCGTGACGGTCGAAGCCGAGCTCGGCGCCCTCGGCGGCATCGAGGACGGCCACGGCGCCGGCCTCGCCGCCGACGACACCGCCTACCTCACCGATCCCGACCAGGTCGTGGATTTCGTGAGCAAGACGGGCTGCGACGCCTTGGCCGTCGCCATCGGAACCAGCCACGGCGCCTACAAGACCCTCCGCTACGATAAAGACGGCAACCCCCTGCCCCCGGCCCTGGCGCTCGACCGCATCGAGCAGATCGAGAAGAAGCTCGGCGACGCCGGTTACAGGAGTTTCCCCCTCGTCATGCACGGCTCTTCGAGCGTGCCGCCGGAGCTGGTCGCGGTCGTGAACCAATACGGCGGCAAAATGAAAGCGACCATGGGCATTCCCATGCAAGACATCCAGTTCGGCATCAAGCGCGGCGTGCGCAAAATCAACGTCGACACCGACGGACGCATCGCCGTCACCGGCGCCATCCGCAAGGTTTTCGCCGAGAAACCCGGCGAGTTCGACCCCCGCAAGTACCTCGGCCCCGCGCGCGAGGCCCTCTACCAAGTCATCCTCGGCAAAGTCAAAGACTTCGGCCAGGCGGGCCACGCCAAGGACTTCAAGCCCCTCACGCTCGAGGACATGAAGAAGCTCTACGCCCGGAAGAACTGACCCTTAGGCCCCCGTCTTCCCAAGGTCCCCGCCTCCCCAACGAATCCCGTGTGGCACACCCGCCCTCGGCTGTGGTCGCCCCGGGAATAGCGCTCGGCTGAGATCGCGCGGATGTCAGACGGTCCCCTCGGCTGTGGTCGCGCCGGAACCGCCGCCTATCCAGTCCCGTGTGGCACAGCCGCCCTCGGCTGTGGTCGCCCTGGAACGGTCCCCTATCCAGTCCCGTGTGGCACAGCCGCCCTCGGCTGTGATCGCGCGGATGTCGGGCGTTCCGCACGCACGGCGAAAACCAGAAACCGGTTGACTTACAGGTCTCTTCCGCGCTACACAAGACTGCCTATCATACGGACCGATCTCCCACGTTCGGGTTCTTATGCGGATCCGAATGATCCCTCGGTTAGCCGAGAGAAGAGAAGGAGAGGGAAATGAAAGACATCGTGAAGTGCATTGAGAATCTCCGAGTTCAACAGGAACGCCACCGCAGGGAGGGGCTCAAAGAGTACCCAACTCGAACGATCTTCATTGATCCGCTTCTTGGCGCCCTTGGCTGGGATGTGCGCGACCCGGACGAGGTTGAGCTCGAACATCCAACGGTGGATGGAAAGTCCGTGGACTACGCAATGAAGGTCAACCGAAAGGTTGTCCTTCATCTTGAAGCGAAACAACTCGGCGACCCACTTGATGACGTCAAGTCAATCACACAGGTCGTCGGTTATGCGGCTAACGACGGCATCGAATGGTGCGTGTTGACGAACGGAATAAGGTACAAGGTGTACAAGGCGTCGGAAAAAGCGAGTGCGCCCGATAAACTCCTGTTTGAGGTAAGCATCGACCCGGATGATTCTGGTGGGTTGACGGTCGAGGAACTGGCCAAACAATTCGGCCGGTTGTCCCGCGACTCCTTGGCCCAAGGACTGCTGGACCAACTGGGAACAGAAATCTTCACGACCGGGAAAGTCCGCAAAGCACTTGATCGTCTTTTTGCGGAAACTCCACCTTCCCTGATCCGCCTGATTCGTAAGACTATGGGCGATGCTTCGGTGACGCCATCCCAAGTCGAGCAAGCACTTCGGCGCATCTGGGATACCGGAAAGCCGCCGACGCCACTGCCAGAAGAGAGTGCAACTCCCCGGAGGAGTAGAAAGCGAACAGGTCCTGCCCGGC
>DATKZW010000399.1:0-6139 GCA_035527775.1 Sumerlaeia bacterium
GGCAAAGAAAAAGAACACTGGTCCGCAACGCCCCCCAGAAAGGGGGCAAGAGAGACGACATCGGCACGTCCGGAGGAAGAAGACAAGGGGACATTTCTAATGTGGCGAAAGAGGGGACATTTCTATTGTGGCTTGACAGGAAGATGTTCGCCCGAGGCGCGTGAGCGCGTGAGCGCGCATCTTGGCTCCGCTACCCAACCCCCGGCGCTCTCACGGTTCCCTGCCGAGCAGCAACGCGCGCCAGGGCCTGTCGTTGCTCGGGTCCTTGACCCAGGGCGCCGCTCGCGGCGCTCGCTGCGCCCTGGGCCTTAGGCCGCCGCCGAAAACCTTTGATCGGGGGCCTTCGCTTCGGTATTCTCCTCTCGAAAGGTCGCGCTTCTCAGGGCTTCTTCTCGTGTCGCGGCGCCCGTTTCCGGCGGGCATCGCGTGAGTCGGAGGGCCGAAAGCCCGCGCATCGGATGCGAACCCGGGGACGGCCGGTTCCCCCTCAAGAGAAGCGCGAGAGAACCAAGGAGGAGGGAAACGCCATGCGAGGATCTCTGAACGACGTTTTGCCCGAGCCGATCGGCGAGGAGAACGAGAGGGTCATCCTCGAGCGTCTGAAGGGGAAGATGAAGGGCGCGGCGGGGATGGCCGTGCGGCTCCTGCACGCGATGGAGGAGCGCTTCGGACCCGAGGCGCGCGAGGTGGTGCGCGACATGGCGCGCAACCGCCAGCCCAACCCGCGTCCCGACGCCGGCGATCCGCGCGAGGACCTGCGCGAGTTCTGCGCGCGCCTGGACAAGGGCTGCGCGGGATCGCACCGGTGGGAGCGCGTGATCGACGAACCGGACCGGATCGGCTATCATTACACGCGCTGCATGTGGGCCGAGATCTACCGCGAGCTCGGCGAGCCGGAGCTGGGTTTCGTCATCTGCGCCGGGGATGAGCCGGGAGTGAAGTCCTTCAATCCCGGGCTCGGCTTCCAGCGCACGCAGGCGCTGATGAACGGCGATCCGATCTGCGATCATATCTTCTACGTGGAGAAAGCCGAGACCCAGCGCGGCGTGTGAGAAGCCACGGTGTGTGAGAAGCGCGGGACTTGAGAAGTGTGGGAAATCGGAAGCGTGGAACAGCCGCCCTCGGCTGTCGCGCGCGTGGCTGCCGCTCTTTCTGGGATGGCGCTCGGCGCGCTTTCAGCGCCTTAGGAGGTCTTGAGACCGCGTGAGCCAACGTCCTAGGGTGGAGCGCGCCCCACCGCCCTCGCGAAAGAACGCCGCGCGAAGACGGCTTCCCTGCGGCCCCAGTCCCGCACTCTTCAGGAGACTCGAGAGAATGACGGCCCGACCCAACATCCTCTACATCATGTCCGACGACCATGCGGCGAACGCCATCAGCTGTTACGGATCGCGCTTGGCCGCGGCCGCCCCGACGCCGAACCTCGACCGCATCGCGCGGGAAGGGATGCGGCTGGACAACTGCTTCTGCACGAACGCGATCTGCACGCCGAGCCGCGCGACCATCATGACCGGCCAGTACAGCCACGTGAACGGCGTGTACACCCTCGCCGACGCTCTGGACCGCGAGCGCCCAAACGCGGCGAAGACGCTCCAGGCGGCCGGGTATCAAACCGCCGTCATCGGCAAGTGGCACCTGAAGACCCGGCCGAGCGGGTTCGACTACTACAATGTTTTGCCCGGACAAGGCTTGTACCACGATCCTCTTTTCAAGGAGAAAGGGAAACCGTGGGCGGACAGCCACGAAGGGGGCGAAAAGGTCGAAGGGTACGTGACGGACCTGATCGCCGATTTCTCGCTCGACTGGCTCAAGCGGCGCGATCCGGACCGCCCCTTTTTCCTCATGTGTCATCACAAGGCGCCCCACGACCACTGGGAATACGACGAGAAGCACGCCGAAACGCACAAAGGCGTGACGTTCCCGGAACCCGAAAGCCTCTGGGAGGACAAATCGCATCGCTCGGAAGGCTCGCGCGACTACGGGTCGACCATTTACACCCTGGCCGCGGGTCGCATGTCGCAGGATTGGTATCCGACCGGCAAGTTGGACATTGCCGGCATGAGTCGCGACGACGTCAAGCGCGCCGCGTACCAGAAGTATATGCACGACTACCTGCGTTGCGTCGCGTCAATCGACGACAACGTGGGGAGGCTGCTGGAGTATCTCGACGAGGCGGATCTCGCGGAGGACACCGTTGTGATCTACACGTCCGATCAAGGACAGTTCCTTGGCGAACACGACTATTACGACAAGCGATGGATCTTCGAGGAGGCGCTGCGCATGCCGTTCCTCGTGCGCTATCCGCGCGAGATCGAAGCCGGGACGGTCAACAAGGACATCATCCTCAACACCGACTTCGCGCCGACCTTCCTGGACTATGCCGGGCAAGCGACGCCGTCCGACATGCAGGGCAGGAGCTTTCGTCCCGCTCTAACCGGAAACAGGCCGCCCGACTGGCGCGCGTCCATGTACTATCGCTACTGGATGCACATGGCCCACCACTCCAATCCCGCCCATTACGGCGTCCGCACGCAACGCTACAAGCTCATCTTCTTCTACGGCCTCCCCCTCGACGCGAGCGGCGCCGAACCGGAGCCGACCGCGCCCGGCATGGAACTGTACGATCTGGAGAAAGACCCGAAGGAGCTGCACAACGTCTACGACGACCCGGCTTACGCGGACGCGGTGCGGGAGTTGAAGGAGGAGCTGCTCCGGCTCAAGGCGGAACTCGGCGATGCGGACGAGCAGTATCCCGACCTCATGCGCGTTCGCGAGAGGTCCTTTCGTTAGAGCGTCTCTCGAAAGAAGCGTCCGATTCGCGACCGCGCGCTCGGGGCCGTGAACCTCCCCCGCTCCGCAACCCGCCTTCAGCGGGTCCCCCCATTCCGCAATCCGCATTCGGCATCTCGCTCTCCCGGCTTGACACGGCCCACGCCACAAGGCATCCTGCGCTCGGCGATTGTTCTGCCGCCCAGAGGCGCTGATTCAGAATGAGCAGACTTGCGGAAGTGACCGCGACCGGCAAGAGGGAAGCGCAGTTCTACGGGCGACTTGCCTCTCATCCGGAAACCCCAAGAGCCTCGAAGTGGCTCCTAGCCACGGCTCTCGGCTACCTTTGGCCTCGGCCGAGGTGTTAGACGATGCGTAAGAAATGGAAAGTAATCGTTCTTGCAGGGATCGGCCTTCTGGTGGCGATGCAGCTTATACCTGTTCGGCGCACGAATCCTCCGGTCACGGGGGACCTGAAGACCCCGCCGGAGGTGAGAAGAATCCTTGGGGCCTCGTGCTACGACTGCCATTCCCATGAAACGCACTGGCCGTTCTACAGCTATGTGGCGCCGGTTTCCTGGTTCATTGCCCACGACGTTCACGAGGGCAGAGGACGCGTCAATTTCTCCGAATGGGACGCGTATCCTGAAAGCGCGCGGGAATTCCTCAGGAACGACGTCTACAACCAGGTCTCCGAAGGGGAAATGCCGCCTTGGCCGTATCTTCTTCTGCATCCGAGCGCCCGAGTCGGCGCTGCCGCTCTCGACGTCCTGAAGCAGTGGGCCGGCTCGGCGCCCGGCGCCGATGATGGGCGCACCCCTGATGAAAGCGATCGGCGCGATCGCTAGGACCGAACCAGCGGGCCGAGCGGACGAGACCTGGCGCGCCGCCGCTCGCCGGCATCGTTGGGCCGATCGAGGCGCTCTTTTCTCTTGTCTTCGGGTCCCCTTGCCCCTAGACTGCCCCGAAACGGAGTCGAGCTGCAACAGGCGAATCATGTTTCCCTTTCGTCCGGTCTCACTCTTCCCGCCCGCCAGATGCCTGGCTTTCCTCTCCATAAGCGGGGCGCCCCTTGTGGCGGCTTTGGTCATCGTCTTGTGCGGCTGCGGATCCGGGCCGGACGAGAAGTCTGCGTCCGTCTCGCGAGAGGCGCGCGCCGCGGCCGCGCCCGCGCCCGCTTTCTACGCCATACGCGGAAAGGTCGACCTGGCGGACGGGCAGGAAAGTCCGACGGGGGCCCTGGTTTTCTGCGCGGGCACGTCCTATTGCGCCTGGGCGAACCGGGAAGGGGATTTCACCATCAGCGGCGTGCCCGCGGGGACGTACGCCCTTGCGGCCTACAAACCGGGCTACAAGCTGGTGGAAGTGGGCGAGATCGAGATCGACCCCGAGGAACTCGACAAGGAAGAGAGGGAGTACGTCGTTTCGCGCGCGATCGAACTCGAGTGGGACGAGAGCCTTGCCCCCGCTGCGTCGGCGGCGCCCGCCTCCGGCGTCGGGGTCCTGGCGGGGAAGGTGCAGATGTCGGACCTCTCCCCGCCCGACGCGGTCCGAGTCGCAATATCGGACCCCCCCATGTCGACCGCCACCGATCGCAACGGCGAGTTCTTCTTCGCCAACCTTCGCGCGGGAGAATACGAGCTCGTCTTTGCCCACCCCGGCTACGAGAGCGTGACCGTCACGGCGTCGGTCCTGCCGAATCAGGTCACCCGCCTGACCGATCCGGTCGAGTTGCGCCTTCTGGGGGAGGCCGAGGACGGCGCCAGCATCCTTGGGCGACTGCTTCTGCTCGACACGGCGGGGCGCTCGCTGGAGACGGTGCAAGGGGCGTCGGTCGGCATCGTCGAGACGCAGCAGACGACCGACGTGGCGAGCGACGGCAGTTTTTCATTCCAGGACCTGGCCTCGGGCGTCTACACCCTGATCGCCGAAGCGCCCGGCTTTGCCCTGCAGCAGGAAGTCCCGGTGACGGTGAGCGACGAGCCCGCCGTCGCCATCCTGGTGCTCCGCGAGGCGCTGCCCGAGACGTCCCAGACGCGGGGCGTTCTGACTGGCGCCATCCGCCTCGAGGATCGTCCCCCCGGAGCGGCGGTCGGCGTTCTGGTCGCCCTCGCCGGCACGTCGCACACGGGAGTTACCGGTCCCGGGGGACGGTTCGCTCTGAGTGATGTCGTCCCCGGAACTCATGGCTTGCTTGCTTCTCTCGCCGGGTACCAGAGTCTTGAGGTCTCCGACATTGAAATCGTGGCGGGCGAGACGACCGACGTCGGCGAGCTGGTGATGGAGCGGGAAGTCATCCCGCCGCGCGTCCTCTTCACGGCTCCTCGGGATGGAGAACGAGGGATCAGGATCGAGGAGACCGTCGTTCTCACAATGGGGTTCAACAAGAAGATGCAACTTCAGACGGTTCAGGCGGCCCTTTCAGTCGAGCCCCCTTGTCTCTACTCGGTCCGACGCAGTCCTACGGTGGTCGAGAGCGGCCTCGAGACGCGCGACATCATCCAGATCGTCATCCGGAACCTGGACCCGCGCAACGCGCTTCGCTTCCACACGCAGTACCGGGTTTCCCTGAACGCCATTGCCCGCGACGTGGAGGGCAATCCCCTTGAGGAGCCTTTCGAGTTCCGTTTCCGAACCGGCGGACTCAGGATTCTTGAGGTGCGTCCCCCCGAAGGCGCGACGGACATTCAGGCCCAGTTCCCCGAGCCCGTGCTCGTTCGTTTCAACGGCGTCGTCAATGAAAGCGTGCTCACGGAGCGGAACATATCGGTCTCCCCCAAGCCGTACGCGCGCCGCGACACGAAGGACATCGCGTCGGATCCGAAGACAGGATGGACGGTCGTCCAGATGTGGTGGACGTGGAGTCATGACACGGCTTACACCGTCACCTTCGGTTCGGGAATCCGGGCCGCCGACGGCACGGCGCTCGAGCAGGCGCCTTACCGCGTTAGCTTCCGCACGGCCAAGGCTCCCCAACTGGAAGCCACGCCTCGATGAGCGGCGCCCCGCCGGCGCGCGCCGCCATCTCTCGACCGACCCCTCGCCTTCGGTCGCGCCCGAGATCCAACGACCCGCTTCCCCAGGAGTCTGTGCCGTGGATTCGAGGGACTTAGAATCTTCTCCCCGCACCCTTCCCCATCTCGACGGTCCCGCACTCCGCGCTCCGAGCTCCCCAATCCGCACTCCAGAGGCCATCCCGTCTTCGAGACTCCGGTTGCGGGGCGCCAACCTTCCCGAGCTCCTCTCTTTCATGGAGCGCGCCGCGCGTCCGCACGCGGGACATCCGGCCTACCGAGCGCGTCAGATTCTCCAATGGGTTTATCAGAAAGGAGCGCAGGATTTCGAGGGGATGACGAACCTGCCCAAGGAGTTG
>DATKZW010000400.1:0-7400 GCA_035527775.1 Sumerlaeia bacterium
CCACGGCCGAGGACGGCTGTGCCGCGATCTCACTTCGCGTTGCGTTCAGGGAGAAAACGATGTCCGTCTCAGAAAAAGACCGAACCATCCTGCGAAAGCTCGCCGGGGAGAAGGCCGAAATCGGGGTTCTCCCCATTCAGAAGCAGACGGCCGACGAATGGCGGCGGCTCAATCGGCTGGAACCGGGCAGGCCCCTGGTTTGGATCAACGAGATTCCCTGGCACGAGATGGGCGAGGAGATCGCCCTCCAGTGCGAGGACGAGTTCTGTCGCCGCCACGAGTGGGACTTGCGCGCCAACCTCTACCAGTGGCGCCACATGCGCGGCGACATGGTTGTGGAGCCCGTGCATTACTCGCCCCTCGTCGTCCACGATTCCGGGTTCGGGGTGCAGGCGAAACACCACGCGTCCGGCGTGAGTTATCTGGGATCCGTGCTCTACGACCCCGTGATCCGCGAGGAAAAGGACATCGAGAAGATCCAGACGCCCGAAGTCCGCGTCGATTGGGAGGCGAGCGAACGGAACTTCGAGACGATCTCGGGCATCCTCGGCGACGTTCTGCCGGTGGAAAAGCGCGGCGCCTGCGGGCTCTGGTTCGCGCCCTGGGACATCCTCATCCAATGGTGGGGCGTGCAGGAAGCGATGGTGGACCTCGTGGAGCGACCCGAGATGGTGCACAAAGCGATGGGCCGGCTCCTGAACGCGCACCTCGCCCGCCTCGACCAGTACGAGGAGCAGAACGCGCTTTCCCTGAATAACGGCTACCACCGCGTCGGTTCCGGCGGTCTTGGCTTCACGGACCAGCTCCCGCAGCCGGACTTCGATCCCGACCGCGTGCGTACGACCGACCTCTGGGGCACGGCCACGGCTCAGATTTTCTCGGACGTATCGCCGCGGATGCACGAGGAGTTCGCGCTGCAATACGAAAGGCGCTGGCTCGAGCGCTTCGGTCTGAACTGTTACGGCTGCTGCGAGCCGCTGCATCTGAAAATCGACCTCCTTCGAAGCATCCCGAACTTGCGGCGCATCTCGATGAGCCCATGGGTCGATTTGGACGTCGCCGTCGAGAAGATGGGAACGGACTTCATCTTCTCGTACAAGCCGAATCCCGCCGTTCTCGCCACGGACGCATGGGACCCCGAGCAAGCGCGGTCGAACCTCCGGGCCGTGCTTGAGAGAACCCAGGGCTGCATCGTCGAGGTCATTCTCAAGGACATCAGCACCGTGCGCAACGAGCCAGAGCGCCTCTGGGAGTGGGCCGACATCGCGATGGAAGTGGCTGGGGAGTTTGCCTGATTCCGCCGAGATTCCTCTTGAGAAAAGCGGGGAGATGCCGGGATAGTGGAAGCGGACCGGTCGGACCGAAGGTTCGCCCGCGCCGGTCGCCCCACCTTGGCAGAGAGGAGGAGAACAGAGCGAAGGCTCATGCCGGACCGGGGCTTCATGCTCATCGCCATCATCGTGGGCGTCAGCCTCACGACGTCTTTCCTCTGTTCGCTCCTCGAGGCTTGCCTCTACTCGGTCAGTCGCAGCCGCATCGAGACCTTGCGACGGGCGGGGGATCCTCGATCCCGAACTCTCGTGCGCCTTCGAGCGCAGATCGATGAATCGATCGCCGCGATCCTCATCGTCAATACGTCGGCCAACACTCTGGGCGCGGCCTGGGCGGGCGCCAAGGTGGCCGAGTACTACGGCAACCGGTGGCTCGGGCTCTTTTCCGCTCTCTTCACGGCGGCTGTGCTCTTCTTCGCCGAGATTGTGCCGAAGTCGCTCGGCGTCCGGTTCTCGGCGGTTCTGGCGCCCATTCTTGCGCGGCCTCTTCAACTCATGGTCTGGGCCTTGTGGCCGGTGATCAAGCTGTGCGTGCTTATGACGCGCGTATGGGGGAAGGGCGCCCACCTCTCCCGCAGCAGCGAAGAGGACATCATCAGCCTCGCCCACCTCGTGCACAAGGACGGAGAGATCTACGAGCAGGAAGCGCAATGGGTCGCCAATGCTCTGCGGCTGAACGACGTGACGGCATACGATCTCATGACGCCGAGCCCGGTCGTGGCGCGCGTGCCCAAGACGATGGCGCTGCGCGACACGCAGGTCAACACCGACCACTGGCGCTTCAGCCGCCTGCCGGTGACCGCTGACGACGACCCCGACGAGATCGTCGGCGTCGTGCGTCGGCGCAAGGTCTTCGACGCCCTCGCCCGCGACGAGTTCGACCGCACCATGGAAGACATGATGGACCCGCCCGACTTCGTGCCGGCGGGTCTTCCCGCCCATCGTCTTCTCGACCGCTTTCTGCAAAAGCGCCGCCATCTCTTCTGCGTGCTCAACGAACAGGACGCCTTTTCCGGCGTCGTCACGCTCGAAGACGTTCTCGAATGCCTGCTCGGACGCGAGATCGTCGACGAGACGGACCTGCACGAGGACATGCAGGCCGTGGCGAGGCGCCGAAAGGACGCCCTGCTGGCCCGCCGCGGCGGGACCTCCTCCGCCCCGCGGACCTCATCCGCCTCTAGCGGAGGAGCAGAACAAGGCGGGGCGGCGGCAGATCAGAACTCACGGGGGAAGCGATCGCCGTAAGAGACCCGCGCGGACAGGCGCCTCTCCTCTACTCGACCCATGCCCCATCGGTTCTGGCGAGCTGGATCTGGATGCGCTGGAGGCTTTGCTCGACTTTTTCGAGCGCCGCGCTGTTGCGGTCGACGCACGCGAGGAACTGTTCGGTGAAGGCGCGCTCGCGTTCGGCGTGGTGATCGAGGAGCTTGCGCTGCAGCTCGTGGCGTTGCGCCATTAGGGTGAAGAAGGCGCGGATGAAAGCCAGCGTCAGGACGAATGAAAGCCCCAAGGCGCCGTACTGGATCATTGGACTCTGAAGCAGGGACGACATGGCGGGTCCACCTGTTCGGCGGGGCGGCGCCCCACCCTACGGATCGTCGAGGACCGATGCGACCTCATCTCGCGAGGCTATGCGGCATCGGAAAGGGAATCGATCATCTCGACGATCTGCATGATCTTCAGGGCGTAGTCCGGATCGCCGGGGCAGTAGCGCGGCGCGATCTCGCGGACCAGATGCTCCAAGGCCGCCTCGCGCGCCGCTTCGCGCGCTCTGGCGTAGATCCTTGAGCCGCCAACCAGTCGACCGTAGGCGCGGAAGGCTTCCTCGTCGCTCTTGAAACGGCGGAAGCGCACGGGCCCCCGACGGGTGCGGAGAAGGTGGATCTGGTCGTCGGGGGTCCGATTTCCGGCTTTGACGCCGAAGAAGTTGTTGGCTTGCCGGGCCAGTTCCGAAGCGCCCCAGCCGCTCTCGAGAATCGCCGTCGCGGCCATCAACCGCCAATCCAGACCGAATTCGGGCGCGATGTCCTTGGCGAGGGCAACGGCGCGATCGCGGAATGTGATTTGCTCTGGAGTCAGCATGACGATGCCTCCTTTTACCGGCGGAATGCCGTCCGCGCGTCTCCGAGTTGATGCGCTCGGATGCGGCTCTTACGCAAAACGTTCCTCCTCGGCGACTTCGCCGCGAAGATCGAGGGTCGAGGTCCCCACCTCGTAGACCAGCACGGGCGTCGTCTCGGCGATGCCGATCGACAGGCGATTCGAGTCGGATTCGAGGCAGGCCGACAGAACGACGTCGTCGCGCAGCACGTCTTCGGCGAGCGCGCCCGCGAGCAAGAGGTTGCCGCTGCCGTCCAAGGAGAAACGGGGGGTGTAACTCCCGCTGGTTCCCGTTCCAAAGTAGACGCGATCCTGCGATGCGTTGAACTCGATCGGGTCGTTGAGCGAACCGTACAGCGTCGCCTCTTCGGTCAAGGTCCCGCGCAGCCGCCAGAGGCCGTCCCATCGCACCGTGGCGACGAGATTCCCCTCGATCCAGAACTCCTTGAGCCGTCCCGCGGCTCGGTGGCGGATGAAGGTACTGGCGTCGTAGCTCCAACACACTTCGCCCGCCGGCGGGAAGCAAGCGCTGACAACGATGCAGTGGGGCTCCTGGACGCTTACTGATTCCACGCGCCCTTGATCGAGATCCAGGGGGAACCACTCATCGGCGAGCGCCACGCGATCGGCTCGATCCAGGGGGACGGCCACAAGAGGCGCCACAATCCCGAGGCGGCGCCGACGGAAACCGTGTCGGCCGAGAAGGAACCGCGCGAGATCGGCCGCGACCGCGGGCGTGTCGTGGTTGTGCCAGCGCAGGCGGTCCGTCAGCTCGACTCCCATGTCCTGGTAAATGGGCCTCGGCGCAACGACGTCGCTCAGGAGGCGCTTGCGCCACGAGGCGGCTCGATTCCGACCGGAGAAGTCGCGGCCGTGATGCAGATGGACCGCCCGCAGCATGTCCCGCTCCTGGTCGCGTTCGAGGCGCAAGGCGTCTCCCCTCAAGACGGTTTCGGCGTCAAAGGTGAAGTCCGCCGTTTCGAGAGCGGCGTCTCCCGCGTCGAAGCGCAGAGCCAGACGACCGCCCGACGCGATGAGTTGGCAGCGGGATTCGAACAGGAGTCGCGCGAGAATGGAGGCGATCGGCTCGGGTTCGCTCAAGCGGTTGGAGAAACGATAGCCCAGCGCGTCAAGATTGTCGGCCGCCGAGCTGAAGGAATCGAGATCGAGGCTGTCTGTGTCCCGCCCCAAGCCGTGGGAGTCGCAGAGGAAGAACTTCACGATGTCGGCTGGATTTTCGAGCAAGACTGCGTCGGATTCCACCCCTTCGACCCGCGCCGTCAGGAACGACGCCATCGTGCTCCGGCTCCGGGCCCGGAAGTTGACCTCGAGGACGAGATCGTAGACGAAGAATCGGGTAGGGTCGCCGCCCGTTTCGAGGGCGATCTCGATCTCAAATCCCGCGCTCTCGCCGCCATCGAGATATTCCCACCCTCCTCCGGCCGTGGCGAGCGAAGTCAGATCGAGGACGCAATCCGCCGGCCCGTAGCGGAGGGGAATAATCTGGTCTTCCGAGGGGTCGTCCGAAGGAGGGTGGGAGTGGGCCGGCAGGGGGATTTCAAGACTCTCGGGGAGAGGGCGGGCGAGGACGGCGCTTGCCTCGTCCGCGCCTTTGCGGAAGATAAGGCGAAAGGCGGTGGTCGGCTCCCACACGCGGTCGGCGCCAACGCGCGCGCGCAGGCGAGCGGACTCGAAGAGACCGTAACGCTTTGCCCCGCTCGCCATCTCGCCGCGCCATTTGGCTTTCAGCGTCTTGGCGGCCGCGTTGAGCTCGGCGGCGGTCTCTTCCGGGAAACTGTCCAGAGCGTTTGCCGCGTTTATCGCCGTGGTCCCCGATTCGACCGACCATACTCCGGGTTTGGCTTTCCCATTGAAGGAAACGGAACTGACGTAGCTCTCGTGCAGGACTTGGACCGGCCACTTGCTCATCACGATTTTCTGAATGGTTTCGCCCTGCCACGTCTCGGTCGCCGCGGCGTAGTCCGACGAGTCGACCGGCAGCCCCTCGGCCCACACTGCGCCGACCGAACGGCATGCGTGCCCGGCAACCAGCCATTCGAAGCCCCCGGCCGGAACCAGACGCGCCGCCGAGCCGGCGTCATGGTAGGCGGATTCGGTCCGGCGCAACGGGATCGTTTCGCTCCCGATGCGATTTCCATCGCAGTCGATGACGTCATAGTCGATTCGCTCGTCCCCGACCTGGACGGTTCCGACCGGCGGCAAGTCCTCAACGGATTGGAACGCGATCGAGGTGTCCCCCGGCTTGACGTCGCTGACGAGCCTGAGAGATTGCCCCGCGCGCCACTCGAGGAGTTCGACCTCGTCCAGAGACCCGAAAATCCACGGCGCCATGCGCCCTTCCATGGGAGAATCGGGCACGGGCAGATCATCTCGGGTGAAGGCGCGCCCGAACGGTTTGCGTCCTTTCACCGCGACCCAATCAAGACACGCGATTTCCAGCGCCAGCCGCGCGACCTTCGCGCGTTCGATCATCCCGTGAAACAAGACGACCGTGTCGGTCAGACCGGCCGTCTGGGCGGCGTCAAGGAAGACGACGCCCCATTCCACTTCCAGCCCCTCGGGATCGGCCGAGACCAGGCGCTGACGCACGGACGGCGACTCCGCCCCGTCCAGGGCGAGACTCAGCTCGAGACGCCTCGTCAACGGTGAGCGCCGAGCAAATCCCGGCCTGCTGCCCGAAAGAGGCTGAAGTTTTCCCGGCGCCCGCAGCGTCGCCGGCAAGGCGCCCGCATCGGACAGTGTGACGGCTCGGTGAGCGTACGTGACATCCGCGTCGGGCCATTTCACGGTCAGGACCCAGACGATGTCCTGGCCGTGGCGCGCGGATTCCTGCTGCGCGAGCGACGTAAGGGTTTGCACGATCAGGCGTACCCCCCCTCCTCAAGTACGGCGAGATCCAGGATCAGCTCGACGACGCGAGGGCGCTCTTCCACTTGGGTGAAGTCGCATTGCGCCAGACGCACGCGAGCGACGTTTCGCTCCTCATCCACCCAGGTGAAATCGTCCAGTCCGCCGCGCACCTGCGCCGAGAGCCAGGAGCGAAACGCGGCAAAATGAGACCGCGAGATCTCGCGGAAGCGCAGCCGATCCGTTCGGAGGGGCTCAGCCGTGCGCACGGACCACAGCGTTCCGCCGACGGATTGCTCCACGCGGATCCCTTCGTGAAAAGAACGCTCCATGGGTTGAGACGTCACCGCCTCCCAAGGGAACGCGCTCGATGGGGTCCAGACCTTAGCTGTTGCGCTCTTGTCCGCCGCGAGCCCAAAAGCGACGGAGATCGTGTCGTCCCCGATGGCTTTGATGCGGCCCAGGAACTCCATTTCGGCGCCGTTCGCCTCACTCACGAAGATCGGCGCGCCGACGCTGAAGTCCGCCGGGCTGGGCACGTGCAGATCGGTGGCGCCCGCGGTCTCGGCTTGGGAGAGGGTCCTCTCCAAGTTCCTTGCGACGGCAAAAAGGGGCTTGATCATGGGACTCTCGGCCTTGATTTCGTTTTTTCTTCGCTTTTCAGCGAGGTTCGGACATTCTACTCCGCAAACCGGCGCCGTCCATTCCCGGAAGGCAACTTACGGGACTCTGAAGCGGCCGGAAAAACCCGCCGGGCCAATGCTGTCAGCGCACCGACCGTGGCTCGATCCAGCGCCGACCCTTGTGGAAGGCTCCGGATGACGTCTTGCACACGTTGGCGTTTTTTCTTCCCCTCTTTCCCTTTCTCTTGACAGGGCCGCGTCTTACCAAGTAGGAGACGTGGCTATGCTCTCTACCGGAGGGCTCCCTTCTCGCATGCATCCCGCCCGCCACAGGAGGAATCAACCATGGCATGCCACATTCTTCTCCGGAAAACCGCATCGCGTCTAGGCGTCGAGCGTGTCGGGCGCCGGCCTTCTTGCGCGCCCCCACTCCCGAGGCTGCGATTCCGAAGCGTCGCCGCCGTCCTTGTTCTCTTCG
>DATKZW010000401.1:0-3174 GCA_035527775.1 Sumerlaeia bacterium
GGGCGTTGCGGGGCTTCAGGGCGTCTCGCGGCATCGCCGCAGAAAGAAGGCGGAATGCAGTCTGGATCGAAGAATCGCTGGTTTCGCCGCGCGCAAGTCCGTTTCGGCGCGAACTACTTCCTTCTGTTCTCGCTTTTCGCCATTGTCGCGCCGTATTTCCAGGTGCTCTTGGCCGAGCGGGGGTTCGACAAGCTCCAGATCGGGTTCATCCTCGGCGTCACCGACGTCGTGGGCCTCGGGGCGCCCACGTTGTGGGCGTGGGTCTCGGACCGCAGCCGCCACCGCCGTTCGCTGATTGTCCTATCGACCCTTGGGTCGGCCGTCATTTTCAGTCAGTTCGGCTGGGTTTCGACCTTTTCTCTCGCCGTGGCGGCCTCGGCCTTTTTTGGGTTCTTCTTCCGGCCTCTCATTCCGTTGACCGACGGACTCGTGCTCCGCTATCAGGAGGCGCACGGGGGCGACTACGGCAGGCCGCGCACCAGCGGCTCGATCGCTTTCGTCGGGGTCGTCCTGATGCTCGAGTGGCTCGGCGTGGCGGACCGCAGTCGCACGACGGGCGTCATCCTCGCCAGCCTCGCTGTCGTCGCCCTGCTCCACGCCGTGAGCGCCATGGCGCTTCCTCTGACGGATGCGGACCGGGAGGAGCGGCGAAGAAAGGCAAGCGGAGCGGGACTTTCGGGCGCGGACGGGGCGCCCGTAGAGCGGCGCCGTTTCGACTGGGCCATCGTGCGGAGCCGCCCTTTCGTGCTGTTTGCCGTGGTCGTCTTCCTTTCGCGCGCGGCCATGGTGAGTCACTACAGTTTCTTCACCCTTTACGTGAAAGAAGAGATCGGCTTCGCCGAGGCTGGCAAGCTATGGACGCTCGGCGCCCTCTTCGAGATTCCCTTCGTGTTTTTCTCGGGATGGTTCATTCGGCGCATCGGCGTGCGCAACCTCTTCGCGCTGGGTGTGGCGTCGGCGGTGGTGCGACTCGGCGGCTACGCCTTGGCGCCCGATGTCGGGTGGGTCGTGGCGCTTCAGGCGTTGCACGCGCTTTACTTCGGCGCCTACTACGTCGCGTTGCTCACGTACGTGAGCCGCTTGGCGCCGCCGCACATGAAACAGAGTCTCATCGCCCTGTTCTTCTCCGTCTCGTTTGGTCCGGCGTCCGTCGTCGGCAGCATGCTCGGCGGAGCGCTGAGCCAGGATTTCGGCTTCCGAGTCATGTACGCCATTTTCAGCGTCGTAGCGTGTGTCGCCTTTATTCTCGTCCTGGTTTTTCTGAGGGAACCCAAGGCGGTCGGCAACGCCGACCCGGCGAAATAGTGGGGACGCGGTAACGAAAGGGTCTCGCAAACCCAAGAGCGTCTGCCGCGGGCTCCTTCATAGCCTCGTGCGTGGGAGCGCTTCGTTTGGCTCTGGGCAATCCCTCCTTGCTCGCAGGCGCCAACTGTGATAGGAACCTCGGCAACGGCGGACGGGGCCGATGAAGTCGGTGAATAAGCCGAGGGACCTCCTCGGCGCGGATCCGAATAGGAGGACGACAACTGGCCCAATCGAGACTCCGGAGTGCGACTTTCGACAGCGCCTCCGCGCATTCTCGACTCCGGGAGAGAAAGATCTATGGATCAGAGACTGGACGCCAAGCCGAAGAAGGCGCCGGCCATTCACGTGCCCGGCTTCAGCCTGGGCGCCGCCGCGGCGGGACTGAAGAAAGACGGCGCTTGGGACGTGTGTGTCATTGCGTCCGACCGGCCTTGCGCCGCTGCGGGCGTCTTCACGCGAAACCGCGTCGTGGGGGAGCCGGTGAAGCTCTGCCGCCGTCATCTGCGCAACGCCACACACCGGGCGATCGTCGCCAACTCGAAGGTCTCCAACGTCTGCACGGGCCGAGCGGGGCAGCGCAACGCCCGCGCCATGGCCGCCCAGGTCGCCGAAGCGCTCGACTGCTCGCCGCATGAGGTCTTCGTGGCGTCGACCGGGGTGATCGGCGTCCCGCTGCCGATGGACAAGATCCGCGCCGGGATCGACCAAGCCCTGGCCGCGCGGAAACCGAAAGGCTGGGACGAGGCCGCTCACGCCATCATGACGACCGACACCTTCCCAAAGACCGCGCAACGACGCGCGCAGATCGGCGGGCGCACGGTCACGCTGGCCGGAATGGCGAAGGGTTCGGGCATGATCCATCCGAACATGGCCACGCTGTTCTGCTTTGTTCTGACCGACGCCGCCGTCGAAAAGAGCTTCCTGCAAGAGATGCTCGGGCGCGTGGCGGACCGGTCGCTCAATTGCGTGACCGTCGACGGCGACACCAGCACGAGCGACACCATGCTCGTCCTGGCCAACGGCGCCGCCGGGAATCGCAGGATCGCGCGGCCCGGCCCGCAGGCAACCGCCTTCGAGGAAAGGCTTCAGGACCTGTGTGTGGACCTGGCGCGGCAGATCGCCCGCGACGGGGAGGGCGCTGAGCACCTCATCACCGTGCGGGTCGACGGAACGCGTTCGGACGCCCAAGCGCGTCGGATCGCTCATACGATCGCCACCTCGCCGCTCGTCAAGACCGCCATTTACGGCCGCGACGCTAACTGGGGCCGCATCGCGGCCGCCGCGGGGCGCGCCGGGGTCGCCTTCTCGGAGAAGAACCTGACGGTGAGGCTGAACGATTTGCTCCTCTTCGAAAGAGGCCAGCCCGTTGCTTTCGATGAGGCCGCGCTTACGCAGACGCTGTCGCGGGAAGAGATCGCGATCGACGTCTCCGTCGGCCAAGGCAAGGGGCAGGCCACGGTCTGGACGTGCGATCTGACCGACGGCTATATTCGCGTCAACGCGCACTATCGCACGTGAACGGCGAGAGGACCGCGGGCGTGTTCTGCTCCGTCTTGGACAACGAAGGCATCCGCCGCATTCACGAGGCGTCGCTCGCGATTCTCGAACGCGTGGGCGTCCAGGTTCCCCACGAAGACGCGCTGTCGCGATTCGCCGACTCGGGCGCGGAAGTCGACTTCGCCGCGCAACGCGTGCGCATCCCGTCCGATCTCGTGATGTGTCTGGTTCGAAAAGCGGCCGGGGAGTTTACCCTCTACGGACGAGATCTCGGGAGAACGGCGCGCTTCGGGCAGGGAACGCGCAACTACAACAGCATCGCGGGCGAGGCTTGGTGGGTTGATTCGCCAGGGGACAAGCGTCGCCCGCCGA
>DATKZW010000402.1:0-2873 GCA_035527775.1 Sumerlaeia bacterium
ACTTGTAGACGCCGGTATCGAGAAAGATCCCCGCCTTCACGGCATGGACCGCCTCGTCGCAGTGCATCGGACGAAGGTCCAGCCGCGGTACGCGGAAGGCAAGGGCAACGAACCCGGCGGCAAGGAGAAGAGCGACGAAAACGGCGCGGTTCAGAGGGGGGGGCGCGCCCGGCCCGACGCCCCGCGCGGCCGCCTCGCGCCGAGGCGCAACCGCTCCGCCCGACCTCCCGTTCGCGCTCGGGCAACTCCCCGACCCCGCGCTTGGCGCCGTGCCCGCGGGAGTCGGTTCCGAGCTCGCGTCCTGTGGTTCCGTTTCCAAGGGGGCCATCTCGCCGAAGCTGCCCTTTCCCCCTGTTTCCCGCCGTCCATTGCCGGGCAAAGAGGAAGCCCGCTCGCGCGGGCTCCAAGTCCTCCAAAGTCCTCTTCACTGGAACGGAATGGAAAGGCTCGACCCGCTGGGGTCCGCCGTTACTCTTTCCCAGCTGGCTTGCCGTAGACCTCGCATTCGATGTAGTGGTTGTAATCGTTGGAGGTGTTCCCGTTGCTATAGAAACGAACGTAGCGGGCTTTCACGCGACGAACGCGGATCTGCCGGCCCTCGTTGGTTTCGATGTACTCCTTCTGCCGGCCCACGCCGAGCCCCGACGAATTGTCGTGGTCGTTGCTGTGGATGGTCTTGACGTTCATGATGAAGTCGGGATCGTCGGCGACTCGGATCACGACGTCGCGGTAGATGCGCGCCTCACCGTGGAAGTGCCAGACGTAAATGCCGTAGATCTCGCACTCCTGGCCCAGATCGATCTGCACCCACTGGGTCCCTGGCCCGAGCTCCACGTAACTGCCGTCCGAGCCCTTCTTGTCGCCGTCAGCAACCTGTTCGAGTTCGCCGATGACGGGATCGTCGTCGCTCGCCGTGACGGGCTTTCCCCGCGCGAGGTTCACCGTGCCTTTAGGGACCATGAGGGGTTTGAACGGCCGTTTTCTGGGGGGTTCGAGGTTGTCGGATTTCAGGCTCTTCGGCGTCCCGACGAAGAGGGGCTTCGGCAGTTTCACCTCGAGCGGCACGAGGTCCCCGCGGGACGATTCCGTTTGGGTCTCTGTGGTTTCCTCTTCCGCCGCGGCGGGCGGTTTCGATTCCGTTGTTTGAGCCGCGGCAACGGGCGGTTTTGGTTGCGCTGCCTGAGCCGCGGCGGCGGCTGGTTTCGGTTGCGTCGTTTGAGCCGAGGCGGCCGAGGCGTAGGCCGCCAGAGCCAGCGCCGCCAGGGCGGCCAGAATCGTCCATTGGGCGGCGCCCCTGGCTTGGTCCTTCTTTCCTGCTTCCATTGCTTCTTTTTCCTCCTTGGGTCCTCTCTATCCTGTTTGGACCGGTCCACATTGGAAAAGTTCCCCGACGGGGCGGCCTTTCCTCACGTCCACAGACCTATCAGACATGCGCGGATATGGCCCTGGGAATCAGGAGGAGTGCGCCAGCCGGGGACGCGATGCGCCCGATTCCCGCCAGCGGCCTCGCCGCACTCCGGTTAAGCGCCCCCCGGTTCTCGGCCAATTTTCTCGATCTTGTATCCTCCCCGCGCCCTGTCCTGGCCATATAGGATGCCGAAAACCACAATTATCACGATCGACAGGCAGGCGACCACTCGGAAAGAGACGAGTCCGCCGTGGTCGTCGGCGGGCTTCATGAGTCCCGGGACTCTTTTGCCCGCCTCGCTCTCAGGGGCGTGCACGGCGATGCTCCGCAACGCCTTGGCCGTTTTGCCCGGGGACAGGTCTTCGCCTGCTGCGTTGACCTCGGCTACGAGTTTGATCGCCTCGTCGATTCTCTTGATAGCCTTCTCGTTCCCTTCCGGGTCGGCGTTCAGCCTCTCCCTGATAGCAGGAAGCAACTCCGCTCCTTGTCTGACGCACGCCACGGTTTGCTGGACGTCCAAACGGGAATGGCCCACATGATCCGTGATGGCGCCCATGACGGGCACGGTCACCCAGCCGACAACGGCCATGCCCCATCCCCCCAAGAGGGCGAGAGCCAGAGAGCCGCCTTTGGGCACCCGCTCGGAAGCAACGCCCAACATGGTGGGCCAGAAGTAGCACACGCCCAGATAGAAGATCGTGGCCGCCACGAAGATCAGGAACAGCCCTTGAGCGAAAGTCAGAGCCATTAGGCCAACGCCTGACAGCACCGCCGAGCAGACAAGAAGCCCCGTGGGCGAAAGCTTGTGCACGACGGGCCCAGCGAAGAACCGGAGCACGGCCATCAGGCCGCTCCCGTAAACCAATACAAGAATGCCGGCGCCATCGCCCAAGCCTTCCCAAGCTGCGGCAACGGCGCTCGTCATAACGGCTCCCATCCAGCGGTTGGGACCCAACTCGAGCGAGGCCGTGACGGCCATGCAGATGAAGAGAACGATAAATAGGGGACGCAGCACAGTCTCTCTGACCATGTCGCCAAAGGAGAGTCCCGACTGCACGCGCTCGGTGAGGGGGAACTCCTGCCCCGTGAACAATATGCCGTAGATGATGGTAGGGATAAGTACAAGGGCAATCTTGGCTTGCCAGGCGGCCAACGGCATGCCCTCCCAGAAACCGGCGCCCAGCTTGTCTATGCCGAAAGCCAGGAGACCCCCAATCACGATTCCCCCAGGAAACCAAACATGGAATTGGTTGAGTTTGTGTGTCTTGTCGTCCTGATAGACCGTCGCCACCAGAGGGTTGCAGACAGCCTCGATGGTGCCGTTGGCAAGGGCGATGATCAAGGCTCCCACGAAGAGCATTTCGAAACCTGGGGCGAGGATCATCACAAGGGGCCCGACGAAGTGGCACAGAAAAGCGAAGCGAAGAAGGAGACGCATTCCCAGAACATCGACAAGGGGGCCGAA
>DATKZW010000403.1:0-4361 GCA_035527775.1 Sumerlaeia bacterium
AGAGACGGCGCTGAGTCTGTAGAGGCCGCTTCGCGGATTGCCGCGCGGGAGGCAGTGACCCAATGCATGGGGCTCTGTCCAGGGCCGGAAAGACCAAGGGCTTCTATCAGAATGGGGCGCGCGGAGTCTTGTAGGGCGGGGCAACGCCCCGCCAGAGTCCTGTAGGTCCGGCCGGGAGAAACATCTTATGAGCGATCTCGAACACCTCTTGCCCGTCCAGAACGAAGTCGGCGAGACGCCGATCTGGGTCCCCGAAGAGAGCGCCCTCTATTGGGCCGACATCGAAAACAGCCGCGTCTTTCGCTACGAACCGTCGAGCGGCGAGATGCGAACCTGCGAAGTGGACATTCCCCTCACCGCCTTGGGCCGGCGGGCCTCGGGCGGCTGGATCGCGGCGGCGAGGACGGGTCTCTACTTCTGGGACCCCGAGACGAACCGGACAACCTTCATCTCAGACCCCGAAGTTGACACGCCCGACGTGCGCTTCAACGACGGCGCGGTCGATCGCAACGGCCGGTTCCTCGTCGGCAGCATCAATGAAAAGGACCTGGCCGTCCCCGACGGTTCTCTCTTCTCCCTGGACGCCGTCGGCGCGGTCCGCAAACTCGACACTGGCTTCGCCGTCGCCAACGGGATCGGCCAGAGCCCCGACGGCGGCACGCTGTATGTCACGGACATGTTCCATAGCCGGATCGTGGCTTACGACTATGACGCCGCGGCGGGAACCGTGGACAACAAGCGGACCTTCGTCGAAGTTCCCGAAAAGGCCGGCTGGCCCGACGGACTCATCGTCGACGCCGAAGGCGGCGTCTGGAGCGCGCACTGGGGCGGATGGAGAATCACGCGCTACGACCCGTCCGGAAAGGTCGAGCGCGAGATTCGGCTGCCCGTGGCGAACCCGACCTGCTTCGCCTTCGGGGGCGCGGACCTCGGCGATCTCTACATCACGACCGCGTGGTTCATGCTCGCCGAAGAAGAACGCAAGCAACAGCCACTGGCGGGCGATCTCTTTCGAATCAAGATGGACGTTCGAGGATTGCCCGAACCCGCCTACGCGGGCTAGTGCCGCTTCCAGGAAAGGATCCACGGGTCCAGATGGGGCGAGTCGTAGCGCGGGCGTCTTGCCGGGAGAGACGCAAAGAGCGCAGAGGTCTTCAGAAAGACGGCCTGCATTTCGTTGCGGCCTCTGCGGCTCGGCGGGAGAACGAAGAAGAAGGGGAGATGGCCTTGCCGACGCGTTTTTCTGTGACGGCGCTCTGGACATTGCGCCCGCGTGAGAATACTCTCTGGCCATGCTCCTCGAACTCGACTGCCTCAACGTCTCCTACGGCTCTTGCAGGGCGCTCGAGGACGTCTCGGTCGCCATGGACAGCAAAGCGCTTGGCCTTCTCGGACCCAACGGCGCGGGGAAATCGACGCTGATCCGCGCCCTCCTCGGCCTCGTGCCGATCCAATCGGGCGAGGCCAAAATCGAGGACCTGAACGTTCGCTCGGAAGGCAAGCGCATCCGCGAACTCATCGGCTACATGCCCGAGCACGAGAGCTATCTCGCCGGGATGACGGCGGTGCGCTTTCTGCGTTTCATGGGCGAGATGTGCGGCCTCGAGCCCCGCGCCGCCATGGAACGCGCCCACGAGGTCCTCTTCTACGTCGGCCTCGGCGAAGTGCGCTACCGACCCCTCGAAACCCTCTCCTACGGCCTCCACCAGAAGGTGCGCCTGGCGCAGGCCCTCATCCATGGGCCGAAGATCCTGATACTCGACGAGCCCACCAACGGACTCGACCCGGCGGCGCGCGACGAGATGCTGGCCCTCATGCGCGACATGATCGCCAACTCCGAATCGAAGGTCCTCGTATCGTCCCACCTTCTCAAGGACATCGAGACGTGTTGCCACGACGTGATGGTGCTGAAGAAGGGCCGCATGGCCGCGGCGGGAAACATCGAGGAGATGAAACAGACCGATCGGAACGCCATCGAGCTCCGGATCAAGGGCGATCTCGATCCCTTCATGGCGGCCTTGAGCGAACTGGGATGCGAGTGCCGCCTCGGCGACCACGACGAAATCCAGGTGACCACGCCCGACGGCTTGCAGCCGCGCGCCTTCTTCGAAATCGCCCACCGTCAGCGCGCTCAGATCCGGCACTTCTACGCGAAGAGGGACACGCTGGAGGACATCTTCTTGAAGGCTCTGGAAGAGGAGTCGGACGAGGACATGGAGTAGCGGTTTGGGGACCGGCCGTCGACACCCGGTGTGTGGGCTAAGTCGCCGCGACGGAAGAGTCGCCGGAGGCGCCGCCTTGATCGAGAATCCCAAAGAGAAAGCGCGCCCGTCATGTTCGCCCGTCGAATCTTGAGGCGCCTTTTTTGCGCCGTGATCGCTTTGCCGATCGCCGCGGCGGGAGCGTACTGCTGGGTTGCCTCCCGCTCGACGGGATACGAGGCGTTCGAATCGGAGCAGAGGCGGCGCACAGGCGATTTTGAGGACTGGCTCCGTCAAGAGGGCGCGTCGAATCACCGGCAAGCCGCGACGCCGAATCACAGGCAAGCCGCAGAGCCCGATGAGCCCTCCCATCCGGAGAATCGCGGGCGCCAGGCGGCGGCCGCGGAATCCCCGCAGGATTTCATGACCGCGGCCGACGACTTCGACCGGCTCTTCCTCGATCTCCAAGGAGCCAACGCAAACGCTCCCCTGGCGGGATGGTTGAACGATCGAATGGGTTGGGCCCGATCTCAGTACGTCGCCTTCGTGACGAACCGCCCAATTCCAAAGAATTCAGCCGCAATTCTGGAAGAGGACCCCCTCCTAAGAAAACGCGTGATGACCGAGGCCGCGCTCCGGCGGCTTCTCGTGCGATCCTGGCACGACGGCCTGCGGGCGGATCCGGGCCTCCCGCACGACGCGCCGTCCACCGCCTCTCTGCACGCCGCGCTGGACCGGGTCGAGCGCTTTCTGCTCGAGTCCTCGTGGGAGGCGCCGGATTTCCACGGCGCCGTTCCGTCGCCGGTGATCTCGGGAAGCGGCCTCTTTGATCTGACCCAGCTGGCCGCGATCCGCGCCTGCTTTCGAGGGGAAGGAGACAAAGCCGTTCGGCTGCTGGCAGGAAGTTTCGAGGTCCTGGGAATCCTCTATCGCAACGGGGATTTCCCCATCGACCTTCTGCGCAACGCTCAGGGCTTGGCGGCGTTCCTTTCCGAATTCGAAGCGTTTCCCGATGAAGGCTTCTCGCGCGCCCAAGAGATCCTCTCTCGAATGGTTCTGCCCTCGGAATTGCGCGACCAATTCAACGCCGCCTACATGCTGCGCGAGAGAAACCGAATGGTCGGCGCCGAGCCGATCATTTCCGCCGCGCGAGCCGCGGAGAAACGCGTCGAAGGCGGGCGCTTCAGCCGCCTTGCCAGGAAGACGCAATGGGCCGTGCTCGAGCCTATCGCGCGCAGGCGGATCGAATCGGCCTATATGGCATACATCCGGGGAGAGGCGGACGAAACCCGCGCCGCGGACCTGAAACTCCGCGGGTTGGCCAAAACGTGCGACAGGTTGGGCGTTCTGCCGAACTTGGTCTGCGGCTTCGGCTTCGCGGGCGAGTTCCACGAGCCCACGGTCCTGTTAGAGCAGTGCGATGATGAAATCCGGTTCTTGCAGATGACGATGGCCGCGGCGCGGCATCGCAGAGCGCACGGTCGGTTCCCTTCGCGCATCGAAGAACTCGCGCCCTTTTCCTGGGGCGAGTCGCTCGCGGACGAGAGTTGGGCGGTCCTCCTGCTCGAGCCGTGCGAGCTTCCCGTTTACAATCCCGAATTCAGCAACGATCTTCTCTGGCAAGCGGTGAGGAAATGCTGGACGGCTGAGGGCCGCCTCCCGTCGTCGCCCCGCGACCTCGAGAAGCACGTTTCCGATCCGTCCGTGCTCGCAACGTTCGAGGAGCGGTTTGAGCCGTTCCCGGAGACGTTCTTTCTCACCCGGTTCTGCGGCTCTCGCTCCATGTCTTCCGATTCAGACGAGGCGTTGAAGGAGTTCTTCTTCATCGCGATGCGCTGGTTCCAGCCTCCAACTCCCGAGGAAAAAGCCCGATTCCAGGCGACCAAGGATGACGCGGCTTCGACTCTGACCATCGTTGTGATCTCAATGCCATCCGTGGAGCGCCCCTGGATCTCGGAGGACCTGGCGGAAATGCTGCGAGGGAACTGATTGCGGAACCTTTCAAGCGCGGAACGCGGAATGCGGAACCCTTCAAATGCGGAATGCGGGGTACTTCGAGCGTGGAAGATAGAGCGGGAAGGGCGAAAGGCTGAGCCGGGAGGATTCACATGGGCGCATCTCGCTTCCGCTCCCTTCGCCAAGTTCCAGCCCGTCAAGATC
>DATKZW010000404.1:0-6269 GCA_035527775.1 Sumerlaeia bacterium
CCTTCCATTTCAAAGAGTGGGACTACTGGGCGAGCAACGCCGATTGGGAATGGGGCCCGTGGTGCACGGAAAGCGGCTGGGCGCAACCCTGGATCGCGGGGACCTTTGCCCTGCGCGAGATGAAAACGTCCCTCTGGGACCTGTTGGCGAAGAATGACATTTCTCCGCGCTTCGACGAGTACCGCAAGCAGATGCTGCCCGACGAGAAAGCGGAAGCCGCCCCCGCCCTCGCCGCGGCCCCAAAGCAGAAACCGAACGTTAGCCTGACACTCATCCCCCCTTCGCCCGTGACGGACAAGATCGCCGTGGACGCGCGCGGGGCGGTGTGGAACCGCGGCGACGAGTCGGTTGAATTCGACGTCGCTTTCTACCTCGATGAGGAGACGCCGGCGAACCTCCTGCATCGCGAGAAGCTGAAGGTCGCCGCGAAATCCGCCGCGGGCGCCTCCTTCCGCTGGCCCACGAAGGGACGCGCCGGGAAGCATCGCATCGTGTTCCAGGCGAGTTGCTCCGGAGATGCTCTCCGTACGGTCCAGGCCCTCGAAGTTCTCGCGTCCGACGTTCGTTCCACTCGGGGAATCGACGGCGCGTGGATCGAGTTCTACCACTGGAGCGAGGCGGAAGGCAGGCTCTGGAACGCCGAGATCAAGCGCATGACCGACGGCCAATGGCGCGAACTCGTTCGCGGCATGCACGAAATCGGCATGAACGTCGGCGTGATTCAGGACGTTTTCCGCCAGGAGACGAACCAGTACGTCGGCAAGCACGACATGAACGTCGACAACTATCCGGGCAAGGCGATGTATCCGTCGCGCCTATACACCGCCCGGCTCGGCCTCGCGGCGAAAGATCCCGTCGAGGCCGTCCTTGCGGAAGCGGACGCTCTCGGCATGCGCGTTTTCATGGGCGTCGGCGGATTCGCCTGGTTCGATTTCACGTGCGCGTCCCTGGAATGGCACAAGAAGATCGCTGCGGAACTGTGGGAGATGTACGGCCATCACCCGTCATTCTACGGCTGGTACGTGTCGGACGAGGTCGCCGGGAACTTGGGAACGGACCCGCAACGGCGAAGCGAGATTGTGGAGTTCTTCCGGGAGTTCACGGCCCACTGTCGCTCGATGGCGCCGGACAAGCCCGTGATGCTCGCGACGAACTGCCATGGCGTGAAGGAAGGGCGCGACGCGTACCCGGAACTCCTGCCTCACCTGGACATCCTCTGTCCGTTCGGCTTTCACCGCATGCCGGAAGGCGATTACACGGGCGAAGAGGCCGCGGCCGTCCTTCAGAAACTGTGCGACGACGCGGGCGCCCATCTCTGGATGGATCTCGAGGCCTTTCTTTTCGACGGCGGCGGCGCTCTCTATCCGCGACCGATTCACGGGCTGATCGAGGACCTGAACCGTTTTCCGACTTTCGAGAAGATCCTCTGCTATCAGTATCCTGGACTGTTCAACGCGCCCTGGGCTTCGCGCAAGCCGGGCGGGGAAAACACCGTGGCGCTCTACCGACACTACAAGGCATACCGCGAGGGCGGCGTCGAAGCCCTCGAAAAGGTCTTCGAAGAAGGAAGGACGCGACACGCCGCCCGCGGCAGACCGGTGCGTCTGGCGAGCGGCTATTCGCCCATGTATCCCGGCGGAGGGGACGGGGCTCTCACGGACGGCGCAACCGCAACGCAGCGATATCAGGATCCCGCATGGCAAGGCTTCCACGGCGCCGACCTGGACGCCGCGATCGACCTTGGGAAGACCCTGGAAATCAAGTCCGTCGCGGCCTCTTTCTTGCAGGATACGGCGGTTGGCATCTTCCTTCCCTCGCGCGTGGTGGTCTCGGCGTCGGATGACGGCAAGAGTTTCCAGCGCCTCGCGGAAGTCGACCCCGGCGTTGACCCGCGCGAGCCGGGGCCACTGGTTCGGAAGCTGATGGCGGAGAATCTCAAGACCCGCGCGCGCTACCTCCGCGTTCAGGCCGCCAATGTCGGCGTCATTCCCGACTCGCACGGGGCCAAGGGGAAGAAGGCGTGGCTGTTTGTGGATGAGATCCTCGTCAATCCCGAGGGAGAGAAACAATGAGAGCGCCCGCTCTTCCGGAGGGAGGACCGCGCGAAGATGACGACGACGTTCCACTCCCGCACAAGGGCCCAGAAAGCCATGCGCGGCGGAAAACCAGACCGAGTGCCGTGCGTGCCCCTCATCGATCTCTCGTACGCCGCTAAACTCGCGGGCGCGGCGGTCTCGGCATGTTTTCTCAACCCGGTCCGACACGCCCAGGCGCTTGCGGCCGCCTTGGAACGGCACCCGGACATCGACGGGCTGTCAGTCAACCTGTGCCTGGCGAAGGACGTCATCGCCGAGCGCCAGGAAACCGCGAAGGGCTATCGCGTGAAAACCGTCGGCGGAATCACGTGGAACGTGCCATATGACGACGTTGGATCGCCCGAGACCCGCGAAATCCGCTCCTTCGACGACCCGCGCCTTGAAACGGACGATCCCTTCATGCCGGGGATCGTGCAGACCTTCATCGCCATACCCTCGGGCATACGGCGTCGCTACCTCATCAACGCCGGCGTGACGGGCCCCTTCTCGCAAGTCGCGCTTCTCATGGGGCTGGACAAGATCCTGACGGCGACCTTGACGGACGCTCCCGGTCTGCGCCGCGCCATCGAGAAGCGCCTGCCCTTGGCCCTCGAATGGATCGACGCATTGGCCGCGCTCGATCCCGGCGCCATCTGGATCGGCGAGGGTCCCGCCTCGGGAAGTCTCATCGGCCCGGACGCGTACCGCGATTTCGTCGCGCCCTATGAGAGACTCTTGGCCGAAAGAATCCGCGGGAGGGGCATCCCCAGCGTGCTGCACATCTGCGGCAAGCTGGGGCCGCTGCTCGAAATCGTGCCGGAAAGCGGTTGCGACTGCCTGGAACTCGACTGGCCCGAGGACATGAGGAACGCGAAGGCGCGCATCGGACGCCGGATGGCCCTGAAAGGCAATCTGAACACGACGACGCTTCTTGAAGCGGATCCCAGCAAGGTGTATGAGTTGTCGGCGGCCCTCATCGACGAGGCGGGCGAGGGCGGCGCCTTCGTCCTCAGCAGCGGATGCTGCCTCGGCCGCGACACACCGCCCGAGAACGTCGACGCCATGGCGCGCGCGGCCTTGGACCACGGCCGGTACGGCCTGGACGAGTAGCGCGGGGATCCTCGACGTTCGCCGAGCCGCCCGCCGATGAGGAGAAGAAGATGAAACGTCTCAATGGTTTCACGCTGATTGAATTGCTGATCGTCGTGGCGATCATCGCCATTCTTGCCGCCATTGCGGTCCCCAACTTTCTCGAAGCGCAGGTGCGATCCAAGATCGCTCGCGTCAAAGGCGACCAGCGGTCTCTGGCCACCGCCCTGGAAGCGTACGCGGCGGATTTCGGCGGCTTCCCCCGCCCCCACAACGGGGCTCTCTTCATGCAGTTCGTTTACGAACTCACCACCCCCGTGGCCTACATCAGCAGCGCAAACGCCCCCGACCCCTTCAATCCGAACCGCTACGACGATCCCTACGGCGTTCCCGGAGGACCGGGCGCCTTCCGGGCGAGTTTTCAGTACTTCAACTACGCCTACAACATCCACTGGACCACCGGAGCGTCGCCCATGGAGGGCCGCCGCGCCTTCTGCATCTCGAGCTACGGCCCCGACAAGCACTCCAACGGAATGGAGTGGTACCCGATGTTCTTCTTCGCGGAGTTCACGGGTTATTCCCGGGAAGCCCTGCTTTCCGCCCTCTACGATCCGTCCAACGGGACCCGGAGCGAAGGCGACATCGGCCGCTTCGGCGGCGATGTCCCCGTGCCGCAGGTCACGGGCGGCCCCTAGTCTCTTCGCAAATTCGGAGCCGGGGCTGGGGCCGGAGTATCTGGGGTTGCGCCCGTCACGGAGTCGACCTCGATCTTCTCGGGCGAACGGACCGCGCGCAGGAGCGCGCGGGGGCTTGCCATGAGACGGCCGGTGATGAGCTCGGGCACGTTGTAGAGGTTGAGATAGGAATCGTAGAACAGCGGATTCCTCTGGGGAAGAACGAAAGGCTTGCTCTCGTTGCCGTTCTCGTCAATGTGGGCGAAGTAGAGTTTGGTGAATAGAACGCTTGTTCTCTTGCTGCTGAAGACGATCCAACGTCCATTGGCGGACCAACAGTGCCACGCTTCGGCTTGATCGCTATTCGCCCTCTCGAGTTTCCTGTACTTCCGCGTCGCCAAGTCCATGAGGTAGAGATCGCTGCTCGGCTGGTTCAGCGTGAAACAGCTGTAATCGCACATGCAGAAGAGGAGAAATCGACCGTCGGGGGAAATGCGCGGCAGCAAGATGCTGAGACCCGTCTCTTCGGAGGACAGGACGGTTTCCACCTCTCCCCACTGGCCCGTTTGCGGATCGTACGAAACGCGTTTGAGGTCGTATTTGAGCTCGTCGTAGCGCTCGGGCGGGACGGTTTGGCGGTCCGTCCAGAGCACCGGGGCGCTCGAGAAATAGAGATAGCGTCCGTCGGGGCTCCAGTTGGGATGAGTCTCTAACTGGTCCTTGTCCGACAAGGGTGGAGCGACGCCCACGCTCTTCTTCTCCAGGTCGTAGTAGGACATCCTGGAATCCAGCTCGACCACGTCGCGGATTTCCGCTCTCTTGGCATGAAAGAACTGGCGCACGCGATAGCCGGTGAACACGGCGAGCCGGCCGTTCGGGCGCCATGCGGTGTGGCCGAATGTCGTCCCGATTTTGGAGACCTTCCCTCCGTCCCACAACAACGCCGCGCTGCCGTAAACGGCGCTGCGGATCCCGAGCAACATCTTGTCCGGATTGCCGTCCGCAAAGCTGTGACAGTTGACGCAGCCGTTGGCAAAGGATCGGCCGTGGAGCACGAGAGATTCATCGAAATTCTCAAGGTTGCGCTGGTACACGCCGATGTTTCGCCACCAATTGTATATCGGTTTCATGAGACGGTACATGACGTAGGGATCGATGTCCTCCTCCGCAATCCTGTTCACGATCGGCTCGTACCGGCGCCATTCTCGGCCTTCGTCCTGGACGCAAACGTCGACGAAGAGGGGATTGCCGCGGTTCGCGCGCAGGAGGTCTTTCCACGGTTTCATGGGAATGCGGATCTGCGGCTTCCCGCCGGCGATCTCGATCTCTCGGCCCTGGAGGGAACGTATCTTGACGTAGTAGCGACGGCCGGGTTCGCGGACGACGAAGTTGAGAGGCGCGATGTTCGGCGGAAGAGTTATCCCCGCATAGTCGGGCTGAATCCGCGGGAAACCGGCCGCTTTCGAGTCGGTTTGCGCGGGCCCTGTTCTCCTGCAACTCACGCCAAGGAAGACGCCGACCCCCAGGCCGCTCACGGCAATGGCCAACAGCAGGATCAGCAGGCGTCGCCGTCTCATTTTGACACTCCGGATTCGCCAAAGGAATAGTAGAAGAAGTATGTGTCGCCGAATAGGGGCGCCGTGGCCGCCCACGCCGCTCGGGGATCCTTCGAGTAACGTTTCATAAGACCGATGGCGCGCTCGAACCGTCGCCGCGTGTCGGCGCTCACCTCCCGGCCATGCGTATCGGCCTTTTGCCCCGTCGTCGCCTCATAGATCAAGACCGCCTCCTCGTAAAGGCGGGGGATTCCTTCATAGTCGAAGTCGTCCAGACGCCCAAGGTTCTCGAGGACCTTGTCGAGGCGGCGGGTTACTAGGCTCCAAGCCATCAGGTACTCAAACGCCATTCGGTTGTGCGCGTTCTCTTCCAGCAGCGTCTTGAGTATGCTGTCCGGACCAACGTCGAGAGCAACGGCGTCTTGCTTCCTCTGCAAGGATCGCAGACGCTGCACCCTCTCGTCCGAGAGAAGGTCCGGGTCTTCATCGAGCCGCCGCAGAATGCTCCGAGCTCTTTTGGCATGGATGGGATTCTTGCTGAGGGCCGTCAGAAAGACGCGAGCGGTGGAGATCTCCCCTTTCACCATATTCGCCAAGGCCAAACGCTCGAGCACGTAAGGCGATTCCCCTTGGTTCTCGAGGATTTCAGACATCAGCCTCTCCGCAACGTTCACCTCGCCAAGTTCCAGGGATATGTCCGCGATTCTCGAAATCCTGGAATAATCGGGGTCTTTCGATTCCTTGTAGACCAGCAGCAGGGCGTCGGGTCGCTGCGGGTAGGCGAACATATCGTAGCCAAGGCGGCCCGTATGATACAACGCTCGATTGATATCGTGATTCCAGAACGCACTGTAGCGATCCGAAGGCAGGCGACG
>DATKZW010000405.1:0-2459 GCA_035527775.1 Sumerlaeia bacterium
GGCGCGCGAGCGCCGCCGCGCCGTTTTGCTCCGGCCTCACCGCGCCTCGCTCCGGCGGATCGTTTTCACGAAGCACTACGACCTCGGCGGCTCGCACTACGCCTACACGGAAGGCCAGTCCGACGCCCAGGCCGAGCGTCACTTCGCGCCCGGCGCGGCGCTCTGCCTCCTCGAACTGGATGACCTTTACGGACGAACGCGCGTCCTCATCGACGACCCCAACGGCGTGATTCGCGATCCCGACGTCTCTTACGACGGCAAATGCGTCCTTTTCGCGTGGAAGAAGTCCGACCGAGAGGACGACTACCATCTCTACGAAATGACCGTGGCGTCCGGCGACGTTCGCCAGATCACGTTCGGCTTGGGGTTCGCCGACTACGAGGGCGCTTACCTCCCCAACGGCGACATCGTCTTCAACTCAACGCGCGCGGTCCAGACCGTCGATTGCTGGTGGACGGAAGTGAGCAACATCTACACGTGCGATCGACAGGGGCGATTCCTGCGCCGCCTCGGCTTCGACGCGGTCCACACGAACTTCCCCACCGTCCTGGAAGACGGGCGCGTGATCTACACGCGCTGGGAATACAATGACCGCGGTCAGATCTTTCCCCAGGGCCTCTTCCAGATGAACGCCGACGGCACGGCGCAGACCGAGTTCTACGGGAACAATTCCTGGTTCCCCACCTCGATTCTCCACGCCCGCGGCATCCCGGGCGCCGAGAAAGCGGTCGCCATTCTGAGCGGCCACCACTCGCGCCAGAACGGAAAGCTCGCGATTCTGGATCCTCGACGGGGGCGGCAGGAAAACAGCGGCGCCCAGCTCATTGCCCCGATCCGCGAGACGCCTGCCGTCCGCATCGACGCCTACGGCCAGGACGGCGATCAGTTCCAGTACCCCTATCCCCTCAGCGAGACCGAGTTTCTGGCGGCCTGCAAGCCGGCGGACTCGGGACTCCCCTTCGCCATCTACTTCATGACGATCGACGGCGAGCGCGAACTGCTCGCGGCGGACCGGAGAATATCGTGCAACCAACCCATCCCCCTGGCGCCGCGGCCGACGCCGCATCTGCGCCCCAGTTCGGTGGACTACCGGACCGACTTCGGAGTCTACTACGCCCAAGACGTCTATGCGGGTCCCGGCTTGGAAGGCGTCCCTCGAGGGACCGTCCAGGGGCTTCGCGTGATTGCGCTCGAGTACCGCGCCGCGGGGGTCGGCAGCAACGGCAATCGCGGCCCCGCCGGCGGCGCGCTCATCAGCACGCCGGTCTCGATCGACGGGACCTGGGACGTCAAGAGAATCCTGGGAACGGCGCGCGTGCACGAGGACGGCTCGGCCTCTTTCAAAGTCCCCGCCCGCACACCGGTCTATTTCCAGGCCCTTGACGGCAAGAACCACGCCGTCCAGACCATGCGCAGTTGGTCGACCCTCCAGCCGGGCGAGAGATTCTCCTGCGTGGGTTGCCACGAAAGCAAGAACGGCGCGCCGCCGCACCTCTCCCGCCTTACTCTGGCCATGAAAGCCGGGCCCCAAGACCTCGAGCCCTTCCACAAGGATTCCGAAACGGCCCCCGGTTTCAGCTTCGAACGCGAGATCCAGCCGATCCTCGACCGGCGCTGCGTCCGGTGTCATCGCCGGCGCGATCTCCCCGCGCCCGGCGCGACGCCGAAATACGATCCCGCTGCCATGCCAGGAATCGACGGCGCGTTGGTGAACGCGCCTCCGCCCGCGAAAAACGAGGCGTTCAGCCTCCTCGGCGAGAAGACCTTCGAGCCCGGAAGCCTGCGCAAGTGGAGCGACGCCTACAAGGCGCTCGTCAACCGCAACGTCATCAGCTGGATCAGCCCGCAGTCCGTTCCCAGCATGCTCGAGCCCTACCACGCCGGCGCCGCGCGAAGCCCCCTGATTGCGTTGCTGGAGAAGGGGCACGGCGGCGCGAAGCTCTCCCAAGAGGAAATGGACCGCGTCGCCGCATGGATCGATCTCTTGGTTCCCTTCTACGGCGACTACGCGGCGGACCTGGAGGGAGAGGCGCTGGCGAAGTACGAGCATTTCCTCGAGAAACGCAAACGGTGGCAAGAGCAGGAGAACAAGAACATCGCGGAACTCACCGCGGAACGAGGGCGCCCTTGAGCCGCCCATCCGGTTTTCCCAGCAGTAAAACGAACCTTGACACCGGATGTCTCGAACACGCATCCTTGGAACCGAAGAATGCGTATCGGAGGCGGCGCGATGGCTGCTGCGAAACTCACGCTGTCCATGGACAGGAGACTGATTCAAGACTCGGGAGGTTGCCCAATCGGGGGCGCCGAGGGCATAATCGCGCAGAGGATTGCGCTCGAAGTCTGAGACAACTCCATCAGAAGGAGGAAGGATCCATGGCACAACTGAACCGGAAGTTGAAGTGGGGCATGGTTGGCGGCGGGCCGGGAGCTTTTATCGGCGACGTGCACCGCAAGGC
>DATKZW010000406.1:0-7241 GCA_035527775.1 Sumerlaeia bacterium
GACTCCGGCTTGCTTCTTCTTTTCATCGGGCTCTATTTCGCTTCGTTCCTGCCGTTCTTTGTGACCGCGCGCTACCGGGTCGCGATTGTCCCGCTTCTGGCGGCCCTGGCGGCTTACGCCGTCGTTTGGACCGCGGAGCGGCTCGCCGAGCGGCGGCTCATCGCCGGGGGTCTCGCGATCTGCGCAATGGTGGGACTCTGCTTTCTGAGCAGCGTGAATTACTATGGGTACGAGGCCGACGGCTTCAAGGCCGCCTTCGACCGGGCTTACTCTCTGGCGCGGAGCGGGCGACCACGCGACGCGCGGGGATGGTACGAGCGAGCGCTCCATATCCAACCGGACTCGCCCGAGGCGCACGGCAACCTCGCCGAATTGCTGGTGCAGGAGGGGAAAACGGACGAAGCGATCGAGCACTATCGAACGGCGATCCGTCTCAATCCGGATTACGCCGACGGGCTCTACAACCTGGCCAACGCGCTGCTGCAGTCGGGAAACCCCGCCGAAGCGGCCGACCACTACCGCCGCGCGTTGCGCGTTCGCCCGGACGACGCGAGAATCCATCAGAACCTGGGCGTTGCGCTGTTCGCCCTCGGGCAGGTTGAGGAGGCGATCGCCTGCTACAGGCAAGCCTTGGCCATCGCGCCCGGCAGCGCCAACGCGCACTACAACTTGGGCCGCGCTCTGGACGCGCGGGGCGACCGCGCCGTGGCGGCCAAGCACTACACCGAAGCGCTCCGTCTCGATCCGAACCATACCGGGGCGCGACGGGCGCTGGATGAGATGGACGGCAAGGAGGGCCTTTCCCCGTAGGGCGCCGGCGATCCGACCGCGCTGTCTTGCCGGAGGCGCCGCTTGGAGTTCAACCTTCAGGTTGCACAATGCAAACTAAAGTTTGGACTCCGAACTGTTGCTCGTTTCTGCTCGGTCGGGCCGCAACCTTCGTTGGCCGGCGCGGCGGAGGGGGGAAGGAAGTCGCGCCCTCTTAGCCACCAGTCATGGCTCCGCTGGGACAAGCCCAGCGGCGGCCTGATCTTGACGGGCTGGAACTTGGCGAAGGGAGAGGAAGCGAGATGCGCCCACTAATGAATAGTTCGCGAAAACGTTCCGTCCTGTTTTCCCTCTTCTTTACTCTTTCGCTCGGGTTCTTGTTTCCCGAACCGGGGAGTCCCCAGGGAGCGGATCCTTTCTCCGTTTCGGCGGAACTCGGACCGATCGTCGGCGGAGAGGCGGACTTGAGGATCTTCTACAAGATTCCGCCGAACCACCACCTGTACAACGACATGATGTCGGTCGAGGTCCCTGAGAGAGTCGCGCTGGAGCGGAAGAACGTTCCGTCTCCGGAGAAGCAGTACGATCCTCTGAGCGAGGAAGAGCGGGAACTCTACGCCCACGATTTCCAGGCCGTATACCGCCTGAAAGGCGTAAGCGGTCCGACCGTTCACGTCGAGGTCAAGTACCAGGGGTGCAGCGAGACGGTTTGCTTTTTCCCCGCGACGGTCCCTTTCGATCTCGAAGCAAAGGCCGCGGCCGGTTCCGGCAAGGGCCCGGTCCCGGAAGGCGCGGAAGTGGAACCACGGGGGGAGGAAATCGCGCAAACGCCCGCTCCGGCGGAGCCCGCGGCAACCCCCGCCCCCTCCACGGCGGATGAGGCGGACGACTGGCGAGCGCTGGTCGAGCGATTCACTGTTGGTGGCGCGGCGGCGGGCTACATCAAAGCGTCCGACTTCCTGGCCTTTCTCGAAAGCGCGAAGTCCGGCGAGGGATCGAAGAGAATGGGTCTCGCCGGGATGGTCGAGGAGGCGGGCGTTTTCCTCCAGATCCTCCTCATTCTTCTTGGAGGCCTTCTCCTGAATCTGACTCCCTGCGTTCTGCCCATGATCCCGATCAATCTGGCCATCATCGGCGCCGGAGCGCGGGCGAGTTCGCGGTCGCGGGGCTTCGCGCTCGGCGGGGCTTACGGGGCGGGCATCGCCGGCACTTACGGACTCCTGGGGATCGTCGCCGTCCTCACCGGTTCGACCTTCGGGACGGTGAACGCTTCGCCAGTCTTCAACTTCATGATCGCGGCGCTTTTCGTCGCTCTCGCCTTGGCCATGTTCGGCGTATTCAACATCGACTTCACGCGGTTTCGGCGCGCCAGGGGGGAGAGGTCGGGGAGCGGCGCGGGTTTTGCGGCGGTCTTTTCCATGGGGGCCGTGGCCGCTCTGCTGGCGGGCGCTTGCGTGGCGCCGGTGTTGATCAGTGTCCTTTTGATTGCGAGTCAGCAGGTGGCGGCGGGCAATCAGGCGGGCCTTCTGCTTCCTTTCCTTCTCGGGGTGGGGATGGCGCTGCCGTGGCCCCTCGCCGGCGCGGGGCTCTCCTTTCTTCCGAAGCCGGGTGGGTGGATGAACTGGGTCAAGTACGGTTTTGGCGCGTTCATCCTGTTGATGGCTCTCTACTACGGCCATCTAGGCTACACGCTGTCGCGCGGGCAATCGAGCGAACGGGACGCGGCGGAGTTGGAGGCCGGCCGCCGCGCGAGCGTCGAGGAGGGGGCGTGGTTGACGTCCTTGCCCGCGGCTCTCAGCCAAGCGCAACGCGAAAAGAAGCCGGTATTCATCGACTTCTGGGCGACGTGGTGCAAGAACTGCCTCACGATGGACAAGACCACGTTCAAAGACCCCGAGGTGCGCCGAGCTCTCGAGTCCTTCGTCAAGGTCAAATACCAGGCCGAGAAGCCCCGCGAATCGCCGGCCCGCGAGATTCTCGAGCACTTCGACGCCAAGGGCCTGCCCACTTACGTTGTGCTGCTGCCGTGATCGCGGGGCGCGCGACCGCGGCGGAATCCCTCCGGTCCGTCCCATCCGAAGAATCCGTTGAACCCGTGTTCTATAAGAACCCAACGGAGAGGATAGAACACGAATGACGCGGATGGGACCGATGACGCGGATGCATTCCAGTGAGGGGCGTTCGCTTCGCAACCGGGGGACACAGCAGGCGCTTCAGAATCAGGTCGGGGCCTCTCAGTCTTTCTTCTCCGATTTCTCCTGGAGGCCCTTGAGCAGCTCCCCGCCGAGTTGTTCGAGGAGTTCGCGGCGTTCGTCTTTGCCGCTTTTTTCCTCGCCCGAGTCCGTTGGCGTCTTCTCGCCGTCGTCTTTCTTCTTCTCTTTCTTTTCCTGCCGTTTCTTCAGCTCCTCCTCGAGAATCGACGTTCCGAGATCGAGGACGGAGTCGCTCGGGAACTTCAGCGTGATCTTCGGTTTGCTGAGCGTGCCCGAGACGCCGAGAGGCGTAGGGAAGGCGAGATAGCCGCCGGCGTCGGTCTTGAGGTAGCGGGCGTACTTCTCTTCGAGGATGCGTTCCTTGAGTTTCCCGCCGAGGGCGAGAGTCATCGCCAGGTCCAGGTTCTCGTCATGGTCGATCTGGCCCTGCAGGCGGATTTTCTGCTGAGGGCCTTCGATGTCGGCGCCTTGAACGATGATGCTCTGCTCGGCGGCCGTGATCTCGGTGTCGAAGCGGAGAAAGACGATATCGGCCAGTTCGGGAATCCGGGTGACGGCGGCCAGCTCGCGCGTCAACGGGATGCCGCTCAGCCGACCGTCGCGCACGCGACAGCGAAAGCTGCCGCGGAGGGAGGCGAGCGTCCGATCTTTGGGGACGCCGCCGGCGCTCCCCGTGGCGTCGCATTCCCCCGTGCCTTCAATCTGGCCCGCTCTGTCGGGCGCAAGGTTCGCCACGAGGGCGGCCACATCGAGTTTCTCGCCTTTGAGATCGCGACAGCGAATGAGGGGTTTGGGGCCGGCGGAGCGGTCGATGGACAGGGCGGGGCAGGCGATGGCGCCACCGGCAAGGCGAGCCTGAAAGTTCTCCAGCGTCACGACCGGCCCCGCCACGACGACGTCGGTCTCGAGATTCTCCGCCGTCAAGGGGGGAGCGTCCGGGGCGGGCGTCATGCCGGCGTAGCCGAGCAGCGGCTGGAGGCGCAAGGCTTTCGAGGTCACGCGGAACTTGCCGCCCCGTTCCTTTCCGAAGTGCAAGGCGCCAACGCAATCGATGCGATCCGGGGTCTGGCCTTCGTGCGTGAGATCAATCTGGAGTTTGGTGAGATCCATTGTTTTCGCCGCGTAGAGGATCTCGTTGTTCACCGTCACGCTCAGCCTCGGCTGGGACTCGTCTTTGGCGCCGGCCGGGCGGAGTTTCGCGACGACAAGCGCGCCCTTCGCTACGGCCGTTTGTTCCTCCTTTCCCGACAGGTTCAGCGCTTCGCTGCCGCCGAGAACGGCTTCCGCGAGGTCAACCTTCTCGGCCACGGCGGGCGCCAGCGGGGCGAAAGGCAACAGGCGGAACTCCTCGGCGCGGAGCGTCAGTTCGCCGTCCACGGATTCGCCGTAACGGATCTGCCCGTCGATCTTCAGATTTCCCTGCCGGTCTTGTTGGTCTCCGGCGGCGATCCGGCATTCTTCGATCTTCAGGCGCTTTTCATCCAGAAACGCCGACATCTGGAGGTTCGCCGCCACGGGGAGCGCGATGGTCGCGTTGGGCGAGTCGGTCGAGCCTTTGAACGCCAGCGGCTCAAGCCGGGCGTGGCCGCTTACGAGCACCGTCTTGGGATTCTTCATCGACACTTCCAGGCGGGAGTTCAGATTGGATGCCGTCGGCATGGCCTTGTCGGGCAGGGAACCTTGCAGGAGGAAGATGGGGAGGAGGTCGAAGTCCACGCAACTGGCCACGATCTTGCCTTGGCCGCCCTCGACGTCGAGCGACCCCTCGGCCGAAGCCGTGACGAAAGGCCTCCCCCCTACCCGGGCGCTCAGGCTCAGGGAAGGCAGGTCGATGCGCTGGAGCCCTTGGTCTCCCCTGACGAGGGAGGCGCGGGCCGTCAAAGCCGCGTCCACCTGCTCGAGCGGCTTGCCGGCGCCGTCGCGACGCGCAAGGTGCAGCCCTCCGAGGCGGAGGTCCGTCGATAGGCCGATGCGTTGCGGCGGGGAGGCGAGGGTCACGGCCGCTTCGCCGCGCACGTAGCCGTCGCGCACCTCGAGGCCGCCGGGGTCGGTGAGGCCGACGCGAGACAGGATCGCCAGCGGCAGACTTTCCAGTTCGACGTTGTCCAGCGTCATTTTCAGATCGCCGTCCCAGGAGCCAAGGAGCAGGTTCCCGGTTGCGGCGCACTGCGCGAGTCGTTTGTCCCCGGAATACAGCGAAGCGCCGCACCGGTCTAGGGTCAGCCGCTTCGTCCGATCCACGCTCGCCCGAACCGCGGCGCCGAGCGTGTAGGGATCGAAGGCCCTGCCGGAGACCGAACCCTTGAAGTTCTCCGCTCGAAGGTCTCCGATGACGAACAGCGTCCCCGTCGAATCCGGGTCTCCGGCCAGCGCCACGTTTCCCCGCACCACGCCTTGCTCCAGTCGCACGGCATACTTCGCGGGAAGAAACGGCGCCCACTGGACCGCGTCCACGTCGTGCAGCGTCAGGGCAATGAGCGCTTTTCTCTTCTCCACTTTGTCCACGACGGGCAGGAACGTGGAACGATCGAACGGCAGGGGCTGCGCCACTCCGCCGGTGGCGATCTTCCTTCCCCCCTGCATGACCTCCAGAGCGAATGTCTTCAAGAGGACCGGCTGGTCTTCGGGCAGCATCTGGAGGGCGAGATCGAACGAGGCGCTCGTGGCCGGGAATCCAGCCTCCGGAAGACCGTTCCCCGTCGGGTCGAAGTCATCAACCGAAGCCTGGAGATGGACCTCGGCGGGAGTTGCGCCAGGGGCGAGGGTGAGCCCGCCTTCAGCCGAGACGCGCGCATGGCGGAAGTCCAGCCCGCGATGCGATGGCGGCAGCAGGTTCAGAAGCCGGCGATCCAGGGGGTGGACTTTCATGCGGAGTTCTCCCGACCGGTCCGCAAGGCTGAATCTGCCGGAGAAATCCGTGCGAGCCCACACGGCATCGCCCGATCGCACGGTCATGGAGCTCTCCAAGAGGCGAATGACGGGCGCCGACGGGGTCGGTGAGGCTGCGCCTTGGTTGTCGACCGCGTTCATCTCGATCCGCGGCTCCAAGACGGCGCTGAAGTTCTCCAACTGCTGTCCGCGGAACTCCCCTTCCACGCGGCTGATCCCGAAGCGACTCGTGATCGCGCCTGGCTTGCCATTGGTCGCCTGGTGGACGACGGAAATGTCGACGCGTCCGGAAAGACCCCGGGGCTCCCCGGCCTGAGAGGCCGCCTCCGACTCAGCGCTCTCGGGCCATTGGCCTTTCAGAATGCCGCCTCCCTTGATCTCCCAGTCCTCGTTCATCGCCAGGCGGGGGCAGGCGAGGGAGAAGGACTCGATCTTGACCCAACGGACCGGCGCCTCGTCTCCGGGGAGGCGTTCCTCGTAAAGCGCGTTGAGGTTCTTCAGGTTGACGTCCGCCGCGAACAGCCGGCTGAGGAATCTCGTCGCCTCTTGAGGGCCGGGCGTACGCGCGTCGCGGGAGCCCGCGCGCGCCTGCTTTTCGCCGGGCTTGGCCGGGCCCTGCGTTGCCTGGTCCTTGTCGGCCCTGGGAAAGGGACCGATGAGTTTTCCCTGTTCGTCGCGAACGACGCGCACGGACAGGGCGTCGACCAGGAGGCGCTTCACGACGATCCGCCCCCGAAGCAGCGACGCGGGCTGGAAACGCAAGTCCATCTCGCCGAGATGCAGAGGCGGCCCGTCCTCGTCCGGCAGGGGCGCGATCCTGACCTCGCGAAGCCGTAGCGAGCCGAGAGGCGAAAAGTCGTAGGACCCGATCTCGATGGAACGCCCGAGCCGTTTTTCCAGGCGCGGTTGGATCCACTGAGAGAAGAAGGCGCGGGAGGAGACGTAAAGATAGAGAACAGTGAAGAAGACGAGAAAACACACGCCAAATCCGATCAAAATTCGGGGCCGGCGGCGTCGGCGCGTCGTGGGGGGAGTGGACGGCGGCGAAACGCCGCCGTCGGGGGACTCGGGTCGATCCGTTTTGGATGTCATCTTGCCCTGCCTGCCTTTTCCTGGCCGAATGCGGGGTCCGCGTCGAAGCAAAGACGCTTGACGGGCGCTCCCGGAGACCGCAAGGGGGAAGCCGGGAGGTAAAGAGATGATGCACGGCCGAGGGCGGCTGCGCCACAAAAAGCTGGAACGTTCAGTTCGGGGAGCCCGTCAGTATTCCACCAGCGAAGCGTCCGCCGCAAAGGGCGCGCTGAGATCCACCTGGTCCCACAGGATGGGCGCCGCTTGGCCGTCGACGAGGATGCGGACCGTTCGAACGGA
>DATKZW010000407.1:0-2518 GCA_035527775.1 Sumerlaeia bacterium
GCGACTTCTGTGCGCTTGTCGTCGGTCTCGCCCTGTCCGAGCCGGATTCACCTTGATTATCCGCTTCTCGAGCTCCGTTCCGTTGAGACCAGCTATCGCTCTCCGAGCGTCGTCATCCCTGGTCATGCGAACGAAGGCGAATTCCGCCGGGGCGCCCTGGGAGGCGTGGTGAATGACTTTGACAGACTCGACCTCTCCAAACGCTTCAAACGCATGTCGCAGATCCTTCTGGGTTACTGCGGAAGAGAGATTGCCAACGTAAAGATTCATAATAACTCCTCGCTGATGCTTTCCGCCCGGCGTTCAGCCCGTCTCGCCGTTCCCCCGTTCTGCGAGCAAAAGAGCGGCTCTCAACGGTCGCCGCCTCCATGATTCCACGAGCCCTTCCCTGGCCTTCCGCCAGGACGGTTTCCCTGCCGCTTTGGGATCGGCGCCCGACAGTGCATTAGAGAACTTCAGGCCTCTTTCTGTCAAGACGGGAATCACTCAGACGAGAATCGCTCCCGTGCGATTTCACGGAAAGCCTTTCCCGGCCTGAAGGCCATTGACGCCCCGCTGCGTCATGAGGAGATCAGGATCTCGATCAAGCGGCGTACGAGGCCAAGCAGAACAACAAAGAGAGCCAACGTGGTTATGACCGCCAGGAACACAATGAGCGCGTTCAGTCTTGGAGAAAGGGCGATTCCCTTCCCCTTCGCCGCCTTTATTGCCTCAACTTCTCCCTTCCTCGCCTTGAGTTCTTCAATGAGGTCTTTGGCTGTGTCGACATCCAAGCCTTTCAGCTGCTTGGGCTTCACTCCCAGCTTCTTCAAATACTCGATCTGCATGTCCGTGGCAGGCAGAGCGGCCGGAGGGGCCTCTTTCGGAGAACCGCCGCCTTGCGGGGAGGCCGACGCTCCCTCCGGGATCGTCGCGCCGCCGTCTGGGCATTCCGCGAGTTTCCGCTTCTCCCCATTTGTCTCCATTTCTCTTCTTGCCCCTTTCTCTGTTTCTGGGGAACTCAACTTCCCGGACCTCGCCCAATGATAAACGACGCCAGGCGCCTCCGACAAGGGCCATGATGAGCCCCGACGGAAACCATCAGCCCGCCGATCCCGGTCTTTCTATATCTCTGCGCATAAATAACAGGAAACGAAGGTTCCTTTTTGCCCTTGATTCCGGGAGGACCCAAGGGCATTCTAGGAATGATCGGGGCCCGGAGCGCGACGGCGCAAGGGCAGAAAAAAAGGATTCGCCATGATCGTCGGTGTTACGGGTTACTTCTGCGCGGGGAAAGACACCTTCGCCAACTTCGTCGCGCAAAAAGGTTTCAAGCACGTCTCGCTCTCCGACATGATCCGCGAGGAGATCCACCGGCGCGGCGAGCGCGTCACCATTCCGCGCCTGACCGGCGTGGGAAACGAACTCCGCGCCGACTTCGGCCCCCAGGTCCTCGCCCAGCGCGCCCTCGAGACGCTCCCCCGGACCGGCAACGCCGTCGTCACGTCCATCCGTCACTCGGCGGAAGTCGAGATGCTGCGCACGCGGCGCGGCTTTGTCATGATTTTCATCGACGCGCCTTTGCGCGTCCGCTACGAGCGGAGTCAGGCTCGGGGGCGAAAAGGCGACCCCGTTGCTTTCGAGGACTTTCGCGCCTCGGAACGCGCCCAGATGCGCAGCAAGGATCCGAGCGGCCAGCAGCTTCTCGCGTGCAAGAAGATGGCCGACATCGTGATCCACAACAACGGCTCTCCCGAAACGTTCCAGAAGAAGATCACCGACGCCCTGAAGCGCGTTTTCCGCGAGTTCGCTCCGGCCCGCCCGACGTGGGACGAGTACTTCATGTGCATCGCCGAGGTCGCCGCAAGCCGGGCGAATTGCATCAAGCGCCATATCGGCGCCGTGATCACGGTGGACAAGCAGATCGTCTCGACCGGCTACAACGGCACGCCCAAGGGCATCACAAACTGTTACGAAGGGGGATGCGCTCGCTGCATGAGCTTCGCCGACTCGGGCGCCAAGCTCGACGAGTGCATCTGCGTCCACGCCGAGGAGAACGCCATCGTTCAGGCCGCCTGCAACGGCATCGGCATTAAGGGCGGCGTGTTGTACACGACTTACTGCCCGTGTTCCTACTGCGCCAAATCGATCATCAACGCCGGCATTGCCGAGGTGGTATACAACGAGCCCTACGTCATGGACGCCGTCACTCGCGATCTGTTTCGGCAAGCGGGGGTCAAGTTCCGAGATCTCAAGGGAGAGACCCCTTGAGAAGGAACGAGACGTCGGAAGAGATCGCCGAGAGAACGAGTGCGAAGCGAGGACGCGGCATGAGGAGGCGAAGTGTGGCTATCAGAGATGCTTGCAGACTGGCGATCGGTCTCCTGCAAGTTGTCGGGCTCCTGCTGTTCGGCGTCTGGACGTCATCCGCGGCGGCGGCCGAGCCCGGCCGTCAGATGAATCCCCAAGCCGAGGCCGCGCGGCTTGAGACCGTCGAGCGCCTGCGGCTGAAAGGCGCGCAGGCCAAGACCGCGGCCTA
>DATKZW010000408.1:0-11247 GCA_035527775.1 Sumerlaeia bacterium
CGGCGTGGGTCTGGCCTCCGGTCTTCTGCTCGGGCTCAACGCGCTCGGCCTGGGGCCGGCGGGGCGGTTCTTTCTTTTCGGACTGGCGACGATCGCTCTCAGCGTATACGTCGTGGGGATTCTGCCCGACTTTCTGATTCGTTTCGTTGGGTTGGTGGCGACGCGCATCCTATGCCGGGTGGAAGTCGTGGGGGCGGAGAACGTGCCCATCGAGGGCGGGGCCCTTCTGGTCTGCAACCACGCGTCCCATTCCGATCCGGCGTTTCTGATGGCGAGCATGCAGCGGCGCATTCGCTTCATTATGCATCGCGACTTCTACGAGAGCCGTCGGTTCAACTGGCTCTTCCGCGTCATGCAGGCCGTGCCGATCTCCAAGTCCGACAGACCCAAGGAGATTCTGAAATCGCTCCACGACGCGCGCCGGGCCATTGACGACGGCTATCTCGTCTGCATTTTCGCCGAGGGGAGTCTCACGCGCACCGGTTTCATCATGGAGTTCAAGGAAGGCTTCGAGCGCATCGTCAAAGGGTCCTCGCATCCGGTGATTCCGGTCAACCTGCACGGGGTGTGGGGCTCGATTCTTTCCTACGCGAAACGCGTCGAGACGCCGCTGGGCAAAGGCGTCACGCTTCGTGGGTTTCGCGACGCGATGCTCATGTATGTTCGGGTCCACTTCCTTGAGGGCGCGCCGCGCCGGCGCGTGACGGTTTCGTTCGGCAAGCCGCTGCCGCCGGACGCGAGCGCTTTTCAGGCGCGCCAAGCGGTGATGGAACTGGACTCAGAAGCCTTCGCCCGCCACAGCCGTTACCACCGCAACCTGGCCGCCGAGTTTGCGGGCGTGGCGCGCGCCTACTGGCGCCATCCATGCATGGCCGATACGAGCGGGAAGGATCTCACTTACGGCCATGCTCTCACGGGCGCCCTCGTCCTCGCGTCCATATTGCGCTCGCGTCTCGAAGGGGACCGGCGCGTCGCGGTGCTGATGCCCACGTCCGTGGCGGGGGCGCTCGTGAACCTTGCCCTCGCTTTCCTCGGCAAAGTGTCGGTGAATCTCAACTACTCGGCCTCGACGGAAGCCGTCCGGTCGGCGATTCAGCAGAGCGACGCACGCCATACGGTGACTTCGCGGGACTTCGTGGAGAAACTGGGCCCCGGCCCACTGCAAGGCGTCCCCGGTCCCCTTTACATCGAAGACCTTCAGAGGGAAGCGACCGCCGGCCGCAGAGTTCGCGCGTTCATGAGGGCGTGCTTCCTGCGTGCGCCTCTGTTGGTCGATCGCCAGGCCGGCGGCCGCCGGGACGGCGGCGGCGCCCGCCCGGGGCCCCACGACGTGGCGACAATCATCTTTTCGTCGGGCAGCACGGGCGAGCCGAAGGGGGTGGAACTCACCCACTACAACATCATCGCCAACGCCCGAGGGTGCGGCGACGTCTTCCCCATCGGTCCCCAGACGGTCTTCTGCGGCATTCTTCCTCTCTTTCACTCCTTTGGCTACACCGCCACGTTCTGGCTGCCGCTCCTCGCGGGCACGTCGGCGGCCTACCACCACAGCCCGCTCGAGGCCGAGCAGGTCGGCAGACTCGTCGCCGAGCGCAAGTGCACCATTCTTCTCTCGACGCCGACTTTTCTACTGGCTTACATCCGAAAGGTGAAACCCGAGCAGTTCGCGTCGTTGGAGCTCGTCGTTGCGGGCGCCGAGAAGTTGAACGATCGGATTGCCGCCGCTTTCGAGAAACGGTTCGGCATCCGGCCTATGGAGGGCTACGGCACGACCGAACTCTCTCCCGTCGCCAGCGCAAATCTTCCGAACGTCGAGATTGCGGGCGTCTTGCAGGAGGCGAGCAAAGCCGGCACGATCGGGCGGCCCATCCCCGGCGTCACAATGAAAGTCGCGGACCCGGAAGACCTGGACCGCGACCTCGGCTGCGACAGCGAAGGCATGCTGCTGGTCAAAGGCCCGAACGTTATGAGAGGCTATCTCGGGAAGCCCGAGAAAACGGCGGAAGCGATCCGGGACGGGTGGTACGTTACGGGCGACGTTGCGCGCCTGGATCACGAAGGTTTCGCGACGATCACGGATCGCCTGTCGCGCTTCAGCAAGATCGGCGGCGAGATGGTTCCCCATCTGGTCATTGAAGAGAAGATCCACGAATGCCTCGGCGCGATGGGTCAGTTGTGCGCGGTCACGGCGCTTCCCGACGAGAAGAAGGGAGAGAAGCTCGTGCTTCTGATGACGCCGGGAGCGGGCGAGCCGGAGAAGGTCCGCCAGATGTTGAAGGAGACGGGGCTGCCGAATCTGTGGATCCCCGCGCCGAAGAATATGATCGTCGTGGACGCTCTGCCGGCGTTGGGGAGCGGCAAACTGGACTTGCGGGGACTAAAAGACCTCGCGCAGAGCCGACTGGGATGACCGCTTGAGCCTCCGGCGAGGTCGGCGGGGCCGATGAGAAGGGCCAACTGTATCAGAAAGCGAGTGAACAACGCTTGCCATGAGAGCTTCTGGGGATTTCGGCAAGGACCCGATTGTGATCGTCGGCGCGGGCCCGACCGGACTCGGCGCCGCCCACGCCCTGCGTCAGGCGGGGTTCGACGACTGGATTCTCTACGAGCGTGACGACGTTGTGGGCGGTCTTGCCCGCAGCGTGACCGACGAGCGCGGCTTCACGTGGGACATCGGCGGCCACGTCGGCTTCAGCCACTATGGCACGTTCACCAGATTGCTGGACGACCTGCTGAAACCGGACGAATGGCTCCACCACGAACGGGAAAGCTGGGTTCGACTGCTCGATCGATGGGTTCCTTACCCGTTTCAGAACAATATCCGTCATTTGCCGCCGGAAGAATGCGCCCGATGCCTGGAAGGCCTGATTCGCGCGGCCCTCCAGCGATGCCCCGAGCCGCTCCGCAATTTCGAGGACTTCATCATCCGGACCTTCGGCGAGGGAATCGCCGATCTCTTCATGCGGCCTTACAATCTCAAGGTCTGGGCCTGCGATCCCGCGAAGATGGACGCCGGATGGATCGCCGACCGGGTGGCGGTCCCGGACGCGATCCGCGCGGCGCGCAATGTCATCCTCGGGCGCGACGACGTCTCTTGGGGTCCCAACAATCGCTTTCGATTCCCTCTCCGCGGGGGCACGGGCGCCATCTGGCGCGCGCTGGCCGCTCGTCTGCCCGAGGAGCGGGCGGAGGGGCTCCGTGGAATCGAGAGAGGGGCGGAGGTCGTTCGAGTGGACCCGCGTTCTCGGAGAGTATACCTCTCCGACGGCCGCGAGCAATCCTACGGGGCCCTCATCTCCACCATGCCCTTGGACCGCCTGACCGCGATGTCCGGGCGTCCGGATTGGGCCGAACGGGCCGCCGGCTTGGTCCACTCGGCCACGCACGTCATTGGGGTCGGCCTCCAGGGGGCGGCCTCGCCCGAGATGCGGACGAAATGCTGGATGTACTTCCCCGAGAGCAACGCCCCTTTCTATCGCGTGACCCATTTCAGCCTCTACAGCCCGGAGAACGTGGACGACATCGCGGTCCACTGGTCCTTAATGGCCGAGGTCTCGGAATCGCCGGACAGACCCGTGAACGCTTCGAGCGTTGTCCACGATGTCGTTAAGGGTCTTGCCCGCCACGGCCTGATCGAGAATCCCGAGCAAGTCACGCACACGTGGCATCACCGCGTGGAGTACGGCTATCCGACGCCGGCGCTGGGGCGCGACGCCATTCTCTACTCTCTTCTGCCTCAACTGGAGAACGAGGCCGCGATTCTCTCGCGCGGGCGCTTCGGCGCGTGGATCTACGAAGCGGGCAACATGGACCATTCCTACATGCAAGGGTTCGAAGCGGCCGAGCACCTGCTCCATAACCGGCCGGAATTCACGCTTTGGCGCCCCCACGCAGTCAATCAACCGCATCCCGCTCTCGGGTGGGACCTCTACCGGTGACCGCTCACGCGCCCCCGCACGGAGCCCCTCCGCGCGCGCCTCACGCGCCCCGCGCCGTCACTGGACTTGAAATGAAGGCTGGTAGAGAGGAAGAGACTCGGCGTCGAAGGGCAGGGGCAGCAGGCGAGGGAAGAGATCGAGTCCGCTCGGGCCGGCGGCGCCTTCGACCTCGAGGGGGAAGCGCCATGGCGTCAGAGCGCCGAGCCCCTCCGCAGCTGCCTCGATGCGGCTGCGAGCCTCCTTCTCGCGCTGCCAGGCTTGAAGGCGGGGCTCGATAGCGCGGTGGGCGGCGTCATCCAAACGAAGTGTGTGGCGAGCGCGGAGGGACCCCGTGAAGCGGCCTCTTCGCTCCTTCACCGTGAAGACAACGGTGCGGCCGTCGGGCCGGAGGAAATGGACGCCGTCGCTCGTCATTTCCCCGTTTGCCGCCTCCCCGTCCAGCCAGATCGGGTCGAGCCGCAGCCCCGTGCGGAGGGGCGCCGTGGATCGGCGCCAGAGATCGGGCCAGCCGATCAGTTCCGCTTTTGTGATTTGAAGGAGATCCGTCTCTTTCTCATCCATCTTTCTCACGAGTTCCTCGGCCTTGCGTCCGGCCTTCGTTGCCGCGAAGCGCCGGGCAGTCTTTTCGAGCAAGAGCCGCTTCTCGTCAAAGTCGGCGACCTCCTTCGCGCTGCGCAACAGCCGCCGGGCCGCCTTCTCCTTCAGAGCGGCGTCGTAGGCGGAGTCGCCGCCCCCTTTGCCGATTCTGTGGTAGAACTGCGCCCAGTCGAAGCGACCGAGTTTTTCGTATGAGCTCGCCAAGGCCAGAGCCGCCTTCCTGCGTCGCGCTTGCGTCGGATCTTCGCTCATGAAATCCGCCGGCGGACGGCTCAGGCAGCGCACCGCCGCCGCTCGCCAGGAATCGTCCGGCACGGGGTATCCGTAGGCGCACTCGAGCCCCCGGACGACCCACAGAAAGGGAAGCAGCAAGCTGAGAGAATCGGTGAGGCGATGGAGGCGCTCGCGGGATGTCAGGACCTGGGGAGACTCCGCCGTCAACTTGTCTCCCAGAAGCGCGTATTGCCAGCGCTCGGCCCTGCGGATCCCGCTCGCCCGCCTGAGGGCCGCCCAAGGATTGGCGGCGGGGGCGCTCTCGAAGGCCTTGAGGTGGCGCGCCGCGTTGGTCTCGGCCATTTCCCGCGATTCAAGCAACTCGCGGACTCGGGGAGCCCGTTCGCGGGGCTGCGGGTTCTGAAGTCCGCCGTCCAAGGTGGGCCCAGACCCGGCGTCGGCTTGCAGTCTTTCCAGGGCAATCATTTCCGCGTAAGCCGCGTCGTCGCAGAGGGGAGAAGCAGGGAAGTCATCCTGGAACCGCTGTGCGCGGGCCGCGACTTTTCGGGCGGGGGAGATGCAGAGAGCAGAGGCCAGTTCCGCCGCGGCCACGGTCTCTTTCGCGGACGCGGCCGCGGGCTCGGCAACCATGGTCAAGGATCTGAGCCGCGCGCGCTCTTCCGCCGAGACGCGCCGGGCAGCCTTGAGACGGCCGCTCAGGGCGGAGGCGCGCCCGGCGCGTGAGACGCGCCCGGCGTGTGAGACGCGTCGCGGATCAGCCTCCAAGACGGCCGAGAAAGATTGCCGAGCTTCTTCCCATCGTCCGTTGCGCAGGCGCCATTTCCCCCGGCCGACCGCCTCGCGCGTTCGCGCCTCACGGATGCGTTTGTCCAGGCGGCGAATATATGGCGCCAGATCTTTCGCCTCAGTCCCCGCGGCGGCGATCTCCCCGGTTTGCCGCATGGCGATATCGTAGGCCAACCGGTTTCGCGGAGTCGTCTCCAGCACCGGTTGCCACAGGAAAAAGACGTCCACACCGAGCCAGGCCAGGCGCTGGATGTTCCCGGCGGCGAGGCCGCCCACAAGATCGCTGAAGTAATTGAAGACGCGGGTGAAGCGGTTATAGCGGTCTTCGGCGCGCAATCGCCGGATCTGGTTGAGAGGATCCTGCGCGAGGGCGTGGCGGGCGTGACGGAGAACCTGGCGGTCGGGATTTGCGGCGATAATCCGCCGGAGCAAGGCGTGCCTTTGCGAACGATCCGGCGTCAGCCACGTCTCCAGAAGGGCCAGGTTGTCGCTGATCCGAACGGGCGGACCATCGTGGGGCGCGTCGGGATCGCGCTGCATTTCGATCGCTTCGGCCGACGCCGAGACGACCCGAAGCCGGGTTCGGTCTGCCATCAACGCGAGCGCCATCCCACGGTAGGCCAGGGTCTCCATGTCGTCGGCGCTGGGCGAGGGCGTCTCGTCAGAGAGACGGGAGCCGGAAGCCGGCGCCATGGGAGAGGGCCGGGGTTGGTTCACCGAGCCCCTCGGCATCGGCCCCAGAGTGGAGGCGCACGAGACCGTCGACAACTGAGCCAGAACCAGGCACAACCCCAGAAGGACACGGGCGAACGCGGGCATGCGGTCAGCGGGGCCGATGAGGTCGGCGGGGCCGATGAGGACAGATGTTCCGAGAAGAACGACGAAGACCACTTCCTCTCCTTATCCATTTCCGCCGGCGCGGATCACGGTGTCAAGGGGAAAGGCTCAGGTCTCCATCGAATCGGGCTGGAAGGCGTCGGGGTTCGCGAGGGCTTCTCAGCCTGAGCAAGGCGCGCCCTGCCGTGCTCCCTTGCGACCACGGGGATGAACGGCCATCTGCCGGCCCTTCCGTCTGGCTCCCCGGTTGGGGGCGCCGTCGGCGGGGACGATAAGGGTCCAAAAAAGAATTGACTTCCCAAGCGGTTGCCGATAGAAACGGTGTTGGGGCGTGGATCGGCTCTTGCGGCGAAACCTGTCAGTGGCTTCGAAGAGGGAGAGACGGGCGCGTTCGTCAGCGGCGGGAGAGATTCCCAGGACGGCGGGTTTGTCCCTGGCCGCGGCCCTGGGCCACGTTCCAGGCGGAAGCCGCCCCTCGGGTTCGGCTTTGTTGAGCGGAGGGGGAGGGCTTCGCGCGCGGGGCGTCATTTGGCGTCCCGTTTCCCGGAAACACGGCACAAGTTAGGGACCCTCATGGCTGTCGCAAAGCGATGCTTGGGAGTTGATCTGGGCACCCACGCGGTGCGGATCGCCGAAATGGCCATAGACCGCGGCGGGGTGCGCGCCGTTCGGCTGGTTTCCGAGGTCCTTCCCATCGGTCCCACTGCGACTCCCGCGGAGCGGAGCGCCGCCTTGGTTGCGGCCGTGCGCGGGCTCATCAAGACCCACAAGATCGCGACTCGCAAAGCGGTCTTCAGCATCCCGGGCCAGACCGTTTTCGTCCGCCCGAGCGTTCACGTGCCGAAGGCCCCCGATCCCCGGCTACATCAGATTATCCAGTTTGAGGCGCGCCAGCTCATCCCATTCCCCCTCGACAAGACGATCATGGAGTACCAGGTCTTCGAGACGGCGGGCGAGCAGGACGTCGAAGTGCTCTTGGTGGCCATGAAGAAGGAGACGAACCAGGAGTTCATGCGCACCATACGGCGGATGGGGCTGCGGGCCATTGCTCTCAACGTATCGTCTCTGGCCCTTTTCAATGGGCAGGAGATCCATCGGTTCAACCTCCAGGAATGGCAGGAGTCCAGCCGCAAGGCCGGCGCGATCCTCGGAATTCCGCTCGGCTTGGGCGGCAAGGCAAAGACGAAGCAATCTCCCAAGCTCAGGAAGAAGAAAGCCGGAAAAGGGGCGGATGACGGGAAGGACGTTCCGAAGATCGCAGATGAAGCGGCGGCCGCTGTTTCCGATGAAAGCGGCGTCGCCGCGGAAATGCGCGACCTCGTCGGGGAGGACTTCGCCGTGGGCGGAGCGACCGCGTTCGAGGAAGTGCGGGCTTACGTGAACCTCGGCGCGCGTTCCACGGATCTGGCCATCGCCAAAGCGGAGAGAGGAAGGTGCGTCGGCTTCACCCGGAGCGTTCCCCTCGGCGGCGCTCACATCACCAACGCGATTCTCAAGGAGTGTGGATGCGAGACTTTCCTGCAGGCCGAGAGGGTCAAACTTGAAAGGACCGCCGTGCTTTCGGGGGGCTTTGAGTTCGAGGCGGACAAGTCTCGCTACGATGAGCGCGCCTGCCGGGTAGCCACCCTGGTGTGCGACCGCATCATTGCCGAGCTGCGGCGGTCGCTGGATTACTTCATTTCCCAACCCGATGGCGCGGCCGTGGATTCGCTTGTGTTGAGCGGCGGCGGAGCGCATCTGGCCTACCTTCCCGGCTACATCGAGGAACGGCTCGGCATGCAAGTCGCGACGCCCCAGGAACTGGGCAACGATCAGATCAAGTGCCCCTCGCAATACACCGACGGCTTTGATTTCTCCCCCTACCGCATCGCCATCGGCCTGGCAACGCAAGGTTTGGGCATCAGCCCGATCCGGGTCAATTTCCTCCCCGCCGAGATTCGCGGCATGCAGAACCTGGGCTCGCAGTACGGCGAGATGGCTCTCCTGGCGGGGATGATCGGCGGCATGATCTTCTTCAGCGCCGAGATCGCTACGAGTTCGGTCAGTCGCTACCGCCGGCAGATCGACGAATACCAGAGCCTGGTCACTCAAGCAAAGCCGATCCAGGAACGAAAGAGCAAGGCCGATGTGGAACGCAAGGCGATCGTCGAGAAGCTCGATCCCCTCGCCCGCCAGATTCTGCCCCGCGACTACTGGCTGGAGTTCCTGTCGTTGATTCAGATGGTCAAACCTCCCGAGGTGCTCATCACGGAGGTCCGCTGCCAGCCGGAGTACTGGGATCCCACGAGAACGGTCGTGTGGATCAAGGCGGAGTCCGAGCAGCAGGGCGCGATCACCCAGTTCGTCCGCGGCTTGAAGGAGACCAAAGACCGCGTGATCGACGCCAAGCTCGTGTCAAGCGCCGAGCCGAACGAGCAGAGTCCTTTCTGGGTTGGCAAGACGGTCGCTCGTTTCTCCGTTGGGTTCGACGTGCAGAGGGGGGACAAGAAGCCTTTGACGCGGCTGGCGCCGCCGACTCCAGAGCCGACGCCCGAGGAAGCCGCCCCTGGCGTCATGGGGGTGGGCGGCATGCCGTGGGGGGGGTACTATGGGGGAGGGCCCCCCGTTCCGGGCGGCCGGCGGGGGTACTACCCGGGCGGCCCGCAGGGGTACTAGTAGAGATCTCCCAGCCCCCGTCTGCCGCCGGGCGCGGACCCTACGGGCCTAAGCCATCCCTGCCGCCACGATTTCCTCAATCCGAGCGGGAGGGCGAATTCTTCTGCCGGGACGCCGGATGGCTCCAGCCCCCAAACTTGCAGAGCGCTCGGACTGCCCGAGTCCGCGAGAGCGTCGGGCCCAGAACGGCCCCTTGATGCGAGGGGCCGGGAAGAAACGAGACAGCGAAGATGGATGAGCGACTACTCGCAGCTTGGCGATTCTTCGAAACCCACACGCGCGCGGTCACTCTTGCCGTCGCCTTGGTCCTGTTCGGGGCCGTCTTCAGCCTCTACTTCACTGAGGGCTCCACCGACATTCCCCCCCCGCCGCCGCCGCCCGCGTCTTCCACATCCGGGGAGTCCCGTGGCAGCGCGGAGACGATTGCCTCTGCAGTGGCTTCCCCCGTCAAGCCGTTTGGGGAGACGGACTTTGCGCCTCTGATTCACAGCAGCATGTTCAATGTGAAGGATATCCAAACGGCCATTCAGCAGGAAGCGCAAGCGAATGCGGTTTACGAGGAAGCCGCGCGCCTGTTCGATGCGGGGAAATACAAAGACGCCCTCGAAGCGTGTGAGAAGGCCTTGGCTCACCGCCCAATGCACTTCAAATCGAGGGAATTGAAGGCCAAGATCGAGGGAATCCTGAATCCCGCGCCGACCCCGACCCCCGTTCCCTCAGGCGCGGGCGTCCCGGAAGAAACACGCCTTCCGGCGCGGTTTTGAGAAGTTTTTTGCTTGACAGCCTTCCGTGAATCGCGGATCATCCCCGCGGGTGGAACCTTGAGTTCTATGAAGTTTGGGACGCCTGCCCCATGTCTGACCAACTCCCCCTAAGAGCAAATGCCTCCATTCTGCTGTTTACCAGTGAGAGGACATCCTCATGAAACCCTTATCCGCCCGGAGTTTCCTCCTGCTCCTCATTCTTTCCCTTAGCGCGTCCCTGATTCTGGCTCAAGGCGACGCTCAACCCTCCGCCCGCGGCCAGAGCTCGGTGGCTCTGGCCAAAGCCGAAGGCCTGCCCGTGGAAGCCGAACGCGACCAAAAGGTTCGCGAATTCATGGTCCGCGGGACTCGCCATTACGAGAACGCCGAATTCGAAGAGGCGCTGGCTTGCTACGAGAACGCGCGGCGTCTGGCCCCCCAGCAGCCTTCCCTGAAGGCGGTCATCGACTACGCCCAAGCGAATCTGCGCAGTCAGCAGGCCCTTCTTGCCAGCCTGTCGGAGGCGGACGCCAAGCCCTCCAAGGCGGCTAAGACTGCGTACCGGGCGGCGTGCGATCTCTTTGAAGAAGGCGACTACGACCAAGCCTACAACGAGTTCTACAAGGTGTGGCTTCTGGCCGGGGATTACAGATCCACCCGCAAGTACCTCAAGGAGATCGTCAAGGCCAGGGGCGCCTCGCCGGCTTCGTCCCCGCAAACCGAGCCTTCTCCCGCGGCAGAGGCTCGCAATGACGGCGGAACGCAGATGCCGGGAAAGGCCACGGACGCCGCGACCGACAAGGTCCGCGTGGAACGGGCTCGCGTCTTTCTGAAACAAGGCCAATATGATCTGGCGGCCGCGCTTTTCGAGGAAGTCCTGGAAAACGATCCCCAGAGCGCTCAGGCGCGCCGCGGGTTGGAGCGCGCCCAAACCGCCATTGGGGACGAGGAGCGAGCGCGGCAAGACGAGACGCGCCGCCAGGAGATCGAGCGGGAGATGGAGACCTTGCTGACCCGGGCCTCCGCCGCTCTCGACGCCGGACAGTATGGTTCCGCAATGGAGGCCTACCGGCAGGTGGCGTCGGTCGATCCCGGGAATCGCCAGGCCAGGCGCGGCATCGACAAGGCGAGCAAAGCGCAAGCCGCCGAGGAGAAAGCCAAGCAGGAAGCGATCGAAAGAGAGCGCCGCGCCGCGGCCGAAGCCGAGCGGCGCGCCGCGGAGGAGAAGATCGCCGACGCCGTCGCGCGCGCCGAGGATCGCGCCAAGGCCGGAGAGTTTGACGCGGCGATCGAAGCCTACAACGTGGCCTTGGCGGCCGATCCGGAGAACCGCGAAGCCGCCCGCGGCCTGAAGAAAGCGGAGACGGCCCAGCAGAGACTCGAAGAGGAGAAGGTCAAGGCGAAATCTCAGGCGGAGGAAGCGCGACTGCGAGCCGAAGCCGAGAGAGAGCAGCGCG
>DATKZW010000409.1:0-2877 GCA_035527775.1 Sumerlaeia bacterium
ACACCAGAGGACAGACCGTTACGGTGATTATCCCGAACCTGCACTGCACGAAGTGGCAGGGCTTCCGGGGCAGGATCATCGACGCTCCCTCGCACCCGGCCTGCCGCTCGCAGATGGATGTCGAGGTGGACGGCGACTTCCGCGGGCTGCTGTCCCAGATGGAAGGATTCCACGTCCAGGTGTGCTACGGAGATTGCCTCCGAGAGGTCGGCTATGCACTGAAGAAGCTTGGAAAGATCGAGTGGCGGAACTTCAGCGAGCGCGCCTGAGCCCGGGCGCCCTTCTGGCCCCAGCCGTCGTGTTCACGGCGGCCCATCGTCTGGACGGCGGCTGCCGTCCCATCTGGCCTTACGCGAGGTCGGCGTCGAAGTAAGCCTCGAGCTCGGGGTCCACGCGCGGAACGTCCATCGGCACGCCGCCGTTGCGCAGGGAATGGGTCGCCATCACGCCCGCCGCGACGCTGTAGCGGGCGGCGATGGGGGAGGTGTTGATCTTGCCCCCCTCGCGTAGGTAGCGCACAAACTCGCCCACGATCGTCGGATCGCCCCCGCCGTGTCCCCCTTCGCCGGGAGGGACGGCGATCTGCTCGTCGCCATGGGGTTTGCAGCAATCGGACCGGCGGTTCCAGAGCGCGATGACGGTTTCGCCGGCGAAGTCGCCCATGTTCTCGATCCGTCCCTCGGTCCCGATGATCGTGTAGTTGCGCCACGCGTCGGGCGTGTAGTGGCACTGTTGGTAGGAGGCGAAAACGCCGTTGTCGTACTCCATGAGCATCATGCTGACGTCTTCGACGTCGATGACGGGACTCAGGCCCTTCTGGCTGAGAGGGGGCCAGTTCGCGGCGTTGAAGCCGGGGTTGCCGAGATCGGACGGGTCGCGGCGGTCGGCAATCCGATCGTAGACCGTGAGCCCTCCCATGGCGTTGACGCGCTTGGCGTAGCCGCCGCAGAGCCAGTGCAGGACGTCGAGGTCGTGGGCCCCCTTCTGGAGCAGAAGGCCGGTCGTGTAGCGCCGCTCGGAGTGCCAGTCCTTGAAGTAGGCGTCGCCGCCGTAGGCGACGAAATGGCGGCACCAGGCCGCCTTGACCTCGCCGATGACGCCTTCGTCGATGAGTTCCTTCATTTTCAGAACGAAACTCATGTGGCGCATATTGTGGCCGAGGTAGAGTTTGACCTTCTTCTCGTAGGCCTTGCGGAGGATGCGGTCGCACCCCTCGATGGTGATGGCCATCGGCTTCTCGAGGTAGACGTCCTTGCCCGCTTCGAGCGCGGCCAGCGCGTGCTCCTCGTGGCAGTAGTCGGGCGTGGTGACGAAGATCGCGTCCACGTCCGCGTTCTCGAGCAGATCCCGGTAGTCCTTGGCGACGAACGCGTCGGGGCCGAATTTCTCCTTGAAAGCCCGCAACGGCCCCTCGCGAATGTCGGCGCCCGCCACCAGGCGGACCCCTTCCTCCGGTCTATGGGCGTAATGGGCCAACCCCCCGCGCCCCCCGGCGCCGATCACGCCGATGCGCAGTTCTTTCTGGTCTGTCATGGATTGATACTCCCTTTGGGCAAGTCCGGAATGGTCTCGATCCTCTTCGCCGAACCGTCTCCGGGTTGGATCTCCTATATCACATCGCCGGCGCACGTCAAGCTTCTCAGCGGCCCCCAGAAGACGCTGCAACACTCCCCCGCCCGCCATAAGCCGCGCTCCTGCACGGCGGGGTTGGCTTCCCGGCTCCGGTCCGCGGCGCATCGTCTGCAACCCAATCCCGTGCCACTCGAGTCCCCGTTCTGGGGCCGTTTCCAGGGGACTGCATTTTCCCCATGGAAGACCTTGACAGTGTCCGCATTCATGGGATACACGTTGCGGTCACGCCGAGGGGCGGGGGCGCCAACCTGCCTGTGCGCGCCGCACGCAGACAGGAGGGCGCGCAGACCGCCGGCGAAGACGGACCTCGACGATTTTGCCAACCTTCTTCTGGAGACCGCCCATGGGATACAAAGTCACGTGGTACCAATTCACGGAGCATCCGCTCTCGGATTCCTGCTGGTCGCTGTCGGTCGGGCCGGACGGCAGGATTTACGCCGCCGCCTGCGCCGAAGGACAGCCGGGCGAGACCGTAAAGGTCGTCCGCTACAACGAGAAGACCGACTCGCTCGACTACCTCTTCAACCTGGACGAGGTGGTCGAAGATCCGCGCGATTCGGGCCGCGCGACCCAGTGCAAGATCCATTACAGCTTCTCGCCGTCCATGTCCGACGGCGTCATGTACATGGCCACCCACCTCTCGGGGCCGCCCATCGACCTGCCCGCCTATTCCCCCTGGAACTTCTGGCACAACCCCGAGCGCTGCTTCCGCGGCTCCGCGCTGCTCGCCTTCGACACGAAGACGGACCGCGTCCTCTGGTGGGACACGATGATCCCGAAGGAGGGCTGCCGGTGCCTGCTTCACGACGAGGACCGCGGGCTCCTCTACGCCCTCAGCTACCCCCGCGACCACCTGTTCGTTTACGACATCCGGAAACGCCGGTCCCGCGATCTCGGACGGATCGGCTCGGTGAACGCGCAGGCGCTCTTCATGGACTCCAAGCGCCGCGTCTGGACGACGAGCGACTACGGACGCCTCGTGCGCTACGACCCTGAGAAAGATCGCATGGAAACCTCGCCTTACGTTCTTCCCCACAACCCGGCCTTCCAGAACGGCTGGCACAGCGTTTTCTATGACGTCGTCGCCTCGCCCGATCGCCAGTGCGTCTACGCCGGAACCTGGATCGCCCAGCCTTACCTTAGCCGCATCTGGCCCGAAGAGGGCGAGTGGGGACGCGTCGAGGACCTCGGCCCTCTCACGCAGGATCGCGACACGACGATTCCCTTCAACACTTTCCTCGATCA
>DATKZW010000410.1:0-7004 GCA_035527775.1 Sumerlaeia bacterium
TGGGCGTTCTGAGCGCCCTCAACGTTCTCGGCGCGGCCCCGCCTCCCAACCCTCTTGCCAACGATAGGGGCCGTCCACAGCCCTGGGTCTTCATCCGGGAACTGAAGAACAGTTGCCGCGTTCAGAGCATTGAAGTCGACGCGATCGAGATCCCCGACGACCTGGACTTGCTTCTCGTCATTCACCCCAAGAAGCTGAAACCCCGAACCCAGTACGCCATCGATCAGTACGTTCTGAAGGGGGGCAAGGCCTTGGTTTTTTTCGACCCGTTCTGCGAGGCGGATCAGGCTTCCCAGGTCGCCACCGACGTGCAATCGCGTCTTCAGACGGATTTTCTTTCCGAGATGCCCGCGCTGTTCAAAGCGTGGGGAATCCAGCTCTGGCGCGGGCAGCTCGGCGCCGCCGACCCCGACGCCGAGAGCCGCTCGGTGATCGTCGCCGATCAGGACCTGGCTTGTCCTATCGGGGATCCGCGCACGGGACCCACCGAGAAGATGTACGTCTGGCTCAGGCTGGGATCGGAGAACTGCAACCGAGACGAGATTATCACGGGGCGCCTCGAGGATCTCATCGTCGCCACCGCGGCGGGGATCGCCAAGACCTCTTCGGGCGACAAGATCGCCTTTACGCCGCTGTTGACGTCGTCCGACAAGGCGTCCACGATCGAAGACTTCATGGTCCGCTTCGGCCTGGATCCCGAGCAGATCCGCAAAGGCTACAAGCCGGGCGCGACCTCGGTCGCCCTCGCCGCGAAAATCACGGGGGAGTTCAAGACGGCCTTTCCCGACGGCCGTCCCGCGGCCGACTCTTCCGAGGAGGGCGCTCCCCCCGGAATCGATCCCGATCCCGATCAGCTGAAAGCCAGTCGCCAGCCTACCACGATTGTCGTCGTGGGCGACGTCGACATGATTTCCGACAGGTTCTCCGTCAGCGTTGAGCCCTTTTTCAACCAGCAGATCATAAGGCGCATCAACGACAATCTGGTCTTTGCCGCCAACGCCGTAGAGAACCTCACGGGCTCCCAGGAGCTGATCGGCTTGCGTTCGCGGGGCCGGTCGCGTCGTCCTTTCACCCGCGTGCTCGAGATCGAGCGACGCGCCGCGGAGAAATGGGGAGATGAGAAGAAACGGCTCGACGAGAAACTTAAGGAGGCGAACGACCGCCTCCTTGAACTGCAACGGGGCGGCGGAGACAAACGCGTTCTGGAGCAGGCAACGGTCCAAGAGGTCGAAAAGCTGCGGAGCGAGCAATTGGAGACCAAGCGCAATCTCCGTCTGGTCCGTCTTCACCTGCGAGAAGACACGGAACGATTGGGGCTCATCATAAAAGCCATAAACATCGCTTTGATCCCGAGTTTTGTCGTTCTCGTCAGCATCGCGATCGCCGTTCTGAAAACGCTGCGCCGCAAACAAGCCGCCGCCTAGACAACAGGAGAGGACCCCATGCGAACCAGGAACCTGATTGCTTTGCTCATCATCGCCGCCGCTCTCACGGCGGGCGCCATCGTCGTCTACCAGCGTCAGAATCGGGCGTCGGCTCGAGCCCAAGAGGGGGAAAGAGCCCGAGGCGCCAGACTCCTGCCGGGCCTGCCCGGCCTCATGGACGACATCTCGCGAGTCGAATTCACCAAGGGCGAGGATTCCATCGTAGTCGTCCGTGACGAGAACAACGCGTGGGCAATCCAGTCCCGAGCGGATTGCCCCGCCGATCCCGGCAAGATCCTGCAGCTTTTTTTTGGGCTTGAAGGGATGACGGTTGCCGACCGCTTGACCGATAGCCCGGAGAAATATGAGAGTTTCGGACTCGCGGGCGACCTCGGCGAAGATGGGAAAGTGCGCCTGCTCGACGGGACGGGCAAGGAACTCGCCGCCGTCATGCTGGGGAAAGAACGCCAGTCCGAGTCCGATGAAGAAGACCCGAGGGCCTTGCCCCGGACCTGGGGGCGGTATGTTCGCGCCGGCTCCGATCCCGCCGTCTACCTTTCCAAAGAAAGACTGCTCTTCCTTTCCACGGAGATCAAGGAATGGGTCGACCGCAAGATCTGTGACATCGCGACTGACGACGTTTATTCCGTCAGCATCGATCATGGAAGCACGGAGTCGCTCAAAGCGGTCTGGGAAAACGGAAGGGGCCGGCTGGAAACTGTCCCTCAGGGAATGCAGGAGAAAAGCGCTTCCGTCAACACCCTTCGCAGCAGTCTTGTCAACGTCCAACTCGATGACGTCCAGCTGGCTGATGATCTCTCCACTCTCACTTTCGCGACGACTCTCGCCGCGAAACTGGAAGCCGGCCCCGTCTACGCCGTCAAGAGCGCCGAGGCGGACGGAAAGAACTACATCGCCCTTAGCGCAGAGACGGGCGAACCTTTGATCAGCGAAGAGGACGCATCCACGACGGTCACGCTCGAGGCAGCCAGGAAAGAGTCGGAAAAGGCGAACGGCGCGGTTGCGGATTTCAACAAGAAGCATTCCCGCTGGGTCTACCAGCTCTCCTCCGACTGGGCCGCGGGCAAGTTCACCAAGAAACTGAGCGACCTTATCGAACCGATACCCGAACCCGAAGAAGACAAGGAAGCGGACACCGAGAAGGAAGCGAACGAAGAAGGCGACGAAGAAGAGGGCTAGCGCAAGAACAAGGCCTTGCTGTTTGCTCCGGCAGGGCCCGTTGCCGGCGCTTGGCAGGAACGCTCGCGGATCAATCCGGGAAGGGAATTCGGGTTGATCCGCTTTTGCTTTTCCCATATTCTGGTTCCGGAGTGCGAGGCTTCCAGAGAATGCTCCAGAGCATAGAAGACCTTGATTTTCGGCGCCCGATCCATTTCATCGGGATCGGCGGGTGCGGCATGTCGGGCGTGGCGCTGGCGTTGCGCGACATGGGCTACGTCGTTTCCGGGTCGGACATGAAGAACAGCGTCGTCATCGAGCGACTGAGCGACGCCGGGGCGGCCGTCGCCATCGGCCACAACGGCGGCAATATCCTGGCGGGGACGCAACTCGTGGTCGCCAGCGCCGCGATCAAACCGGACAACGCCGAGTACATGGCGGCGCAGGCGCAGAAGATCCCCATCATTAAGTACGCCCGGATGCTCGGCATGCTCATGGGCAGACGCACGGGGATCGCCGTCGCCGGAACGCACGGCAAAACCACGACAACGGCCATGGTGGCCCTCGCTCTGCGCGAACTCGGCGCCGACCCGAGCTTCGTCATCGGCGGCGACGTCCCGCAGCTCGGCGGCGGGTCCGGCGTGGGCGCCTCGGTCTACCTCGTCGCCGAGGCGTGCGAGTACGATCGTTCCTTTCTCAATCTCCGCCCTCGCTACGCGGTTATCGGCAATATCGAGGAAGACCACCTGGACTATTACAGCGGCCTGGAGGAGATCATCGGCGCTTTCCGCGATTTCGCTCTCGGCATTCCCGAGGACGGTCTCCTCGTAACGAGCGCCTCGAGTCCGAACATCGCTCGCTTCCTCGACGACGCGCCCTGCCGCAAGGTCCTGTGCGGCCTCGAACACGAAGCGGATTACGCCGCTTCTGACGTGCGGTTCGAGACCGACCCGGAGCAGCGCCACGGTCGCAGCCGCTACCGCCTCGAGGTGAAGGCGGGAGTTTGTCCAGGGAACGCAGACAAAGAAGAGGGAGACGGGCCAAGATCATGCGAAGTCGCGCTAAACGTCTTTGGCCGCCATAACGTCATCAACTCGCTCCTAGCCGTCGCTCTCGTCCACCAGATCGGGTTCCCCCTCGACAAGGCGGTGGAGGCCGTCGGGAGATTCGAAGGCGTGCGGCGGCGCTTCGACATCATCCACGATCGAGGCGGCGTCTGCATCGTGGATGACTACGCCCATCACCCCACTGAAGTTCAAACCGTGCTCAAGTCTTCGAGGACCTACTTTGAGGGCCGGCGGATCGTCGTGGTTTTCCAGCCGCACCAGCACAGCCGGACGCGGTTTCTCCTCAAGGACTTTGCCCGGTCCTTCCGGTATGCGGACCTCGTCGTAGTCCCTGACATATACTTCGTGCGCGACACGGCCGCGGACCGCGAGGCGGTGCACGCCCGCGATCTGGTCCGCGAGATCATTGCGAACGGAGGCAATGCCGTCTACATCCCCTCCTTCGCCGAGATCGAGCAGTTTCTCATCAACAACCTGGGCAAAGGCGACGTCCTCCTGACCATGGGGGCGGGGAACGTGTGGGAGGTCGGCGCGCACTTGGCCAAGAGGCTCTGACGGTCCCGCGGACCGAGCGCGGCGAATGCCGGGATGCGCCGCGGGGCAGCGGATTCCTCCTATTCCCGCACTGGAGTCTGCCGGAAGGTTTCTTCCGCGGACAACGCAACGGGCGCGAAGGCCATGGACGTTTGGACCGCATAGTCGCACGTGCAACCGGAACTCGATTCGGGGGCCAGCAGGAGGCCGCCGGCGGCAATCATGTTGAGATAACATCCGGGACGCGTGACTCGGGTGAGCGGCATCGGGGAGCCGCCGCCCGCGGCGATCTCGACCATCTGCGGGTTCCCGCCTCGGCCGAAGAGGTATTTGGCGGACGCGGTGATTCCTCCGCAGCCGTGCCCGCCGCGGTCGAGCGTGAAGGCCCCCTGCGCGCCCGTCTGCAGATCCAGATCGAAGGGCCGCGCGTAGATTCTGTTGCCGACGATCGCGGGATGCTGATCCTGTTCGCCGTGACCGCCGTCCAGCGTCGTTCCATAGACGAAGCGGTTCTTCCATTTGAGGCTTCCGTCACCCGGATTGAAGGCGCGGAACTCATACCAGAGTTTCTGCTCGTGATTCCTCGATCCCGTGGCCAGCAGCGCGCCGTTGTTGTAGCTCAGGAAGAGCACGTGATCGAACGGCAAGTCCACCTGTCGCTCCCAGAGCTTCCCGCCCGTTTCCGCATCGAGTTTCACGATGTGGCCGCGCCCTTGGGCACAGAGAACGCTCAGGCGCAATCGACCCGTCTGGTCGGCGGCGGCCTCGGGGTTGCGGCTCTCGAAGAAGTAGATCCCGCCGTCCCCCAGCGCGACTCCTGAGTTCGGGATGACTCCGCCGCGGTAGCGCCAGATCTCCTGACCGCTGCGGCGATCGAGGCTGAAGAGATAGTCGCTCGTGACCAGGGGGCGGAAATCGTAGTAGGCGGCTTCCGAGATGGGCGCCAGGCCCGGCGTCTTGAGGGAGGCCCCGGGCGCCTGTCCGCTGCCGAAAACCCGATCGCCGACGACGGCGATGTAACCCCAGTCGCTTTCACGGTTCGCAACGACCTGCGGGGCGGCGAAATCCAGCCTCCTTTCGCCGGAAGCGACGTCGAGACCGACGCACTTCCCCGCGGCCGCCACGTAGAGGTAATCGTCCGCCAGGGCCATGTACCCGATGTCCCGGTTGATGGCCACGCGCGTCGAATGGGGGATGACCGCCTCCCAGAGTGCGGCGCCGTTGTAGGCGTCCACGGCGATGACCTTGTCGCGGGCGGGAACGAAGAGGCGGCCATTCCCGTAAAGTGAAGCCATCGGTCGGTTATGGCGATCGACGATCTCGCGCGGTCCCGGTTCGCCGAACCATTGCACGCGGACGGGGTGGGCGAAGAGATCGTCGCGGCTCGACGCCGTGTTGCCGGGATCCGCGTACGGGTGGGTCCATTCGCCGCTGCCGGGAAGCCTGCCCCGCCGCGCGACCAAAGTGACCGTGTCTGTGCCGCGGCGGATCTCGGGTTTCATCTCTCTGAAGGTCTCAAACCATGGGGACAGCGCGTCATCAGCCGTGTCGGCCGGGGAGCGCGACGCGGACGGCTCGCCGGAAGCGTCTTTCGAAGAAGAGGTCGCCTGAGAAGAGGAAGAGAGGTCCTTAGGCAGGACGAGGTAGAGCGTCCCGCCTTCGGGACGAAGCGCGCGGCGCGCCTCCTCGGGCGAGGGCGGCAGATCGCCCGCAACCAGCGCCCGGTCTGAGACGATGAGATTGGCGAAGTGCGGCGGATACGGAAGACTCGTCAAGGGACCTTCGTGGACCGCCACCCGAACGCCGTAAAGCCCCGCCTTGTCCAGCGCCTTGCGCGCCGCCGCGGCTTTGGCGGGATCGCTTTCCACGCCGACGACCCGCAGATCCGAGATCCTCGCGATCTCATAAGCAAGGCGTCCCTCGCCGCATCCGAGGACAAGGCAGTAGCCTTTTCGCGTCCGCAGGGCTTCGACGGCGTCCGTGGCCGCTTGCCGGTACAGAGGCGTCCATTTGTCTTCGGCGTAGGGAGGCAAGCCACTGGCTTTCTCATCTCCTGCGCCCTTCGCCGCGACGTCCACTGTTGGGGAGGAAGACTTGCCGGAGAAACACTGAATCGTTCCTCCGTCGGCGCTCACGAAGAGCCTGCCGTCGGCGGCCGCCAGGCCGTAGGCCCGCCCGGAAACGGCCGCCGACCACACTTCGCCGCCCGTTGCCGTGTCAAAAGCGGCGGTGCGACCGTCGAAACCGACATAGAGACGCTTGCCTGCCAGAATGGCCGTGAAAGGCGTTTCGATCTCCTTTTTCCACAAGTAACACGCCTTCATCGCTTCGGTCTTCTCAGCTAAGGACTCCTGGACGCTCGCCAGCACGATTCCGAGTTTCTCGGGTTCCGCGCTTTCCGATTGCTCCTTGGCCTCCTTCAGCTTCTTCGCGATTTCGCCTTCACGCGCTCTCAACTGGTCTGCGTCCTTCTTCAGCCGAACGTAGCGCTCGCGGTCCAAAGCCGAAATCTCCGTTCTCGTGTACAGGTAAGCCATGCCGCCTCGCGCGAGAACGATCCCAACGGCGCCGGGGAAGGAGGCCAGACTCTCCTGAGTGGCTGCGTTGGAGAGATGGATCTCGCCCGTGGCGCGTCCCGGTCCCTGGGCAAACGTGTCTTCCAGAAGCAGGGCATACGCGCCCCCGGGCCCCGGCGCCCGTCCCAGGAGCTCGCCGTTCGCTCGGTCGATAATGGCGGGGCTGGTCCGTCCCATCGGGACGTAGAGGCGTGTGCCCGAGGCCATCAGGTAGCCTTGCGGGG
>DATKZW010000411.1:0-6335 GCA_035527775.1 Sumerlaeia bacterium
GCAGGAAAAAGGAAGGATATGTCTCGAGTCTCCAGAAACCATGATAGATCAGCCTCGGGTCAACGACAAGCCACGCGTACAGGAACACCAATCCGAATGCCACGGTCCATCGACAGAGCGCCCCCCGGGTCCACCCAAACCCTCTCCTATCGCGAGTTCCCACCGGCCTATTCCCTCGGTTGGATCCGTACCGGGCCCGATTCCGCCGGCCATTTCCCATCTGCGCACTCACGGGCGCAGGCGCCCTCATGGGGCCGTTGTTTCGCCCGAACTGAGAGGATCTTCTCCGTCTTCCTGGTGAGAGTCAACCGCAATATGGGAACGACTGACGATTCTCCCAGTTCGGAACCCGGTCACGATCGCGAGACACGAGCACAAGGCGCGATCATGAGCGCGTGTTTCCCGGGCGTGAGTTGCACGGCCCGCGACCGGACTCTATTGCGCGGGCACGGCTTCAGGCAGCGCCGCTACGAGCCCGCCAATCTGCGCCAATCCGCGTCATCCGCGGATCCTTCACGTTTGTCCGCTTTTGATTGCGTTTGTCTTCGGAGTGATTGATGATGGTCGCGGTCATTTGCCCGTGCCGGCCATGCTTGCCTTTGCAGGAGATTCCCTTTTTCGGTCCAGACAATGCCAAGGAAACCGATATGGGTTGCGCAGGTGAAACAGGAGACCCTTCAAGGAACATCCGCGTTCCATGCCGGATGCGGGCGTTTGCCTTCGCGGCCCTTTCCTGCTTGGCGCTGCCGTGGATTCTGGCCTGCTCACGGCAGGAGGACCCAGACGATCTACTGGCTCGGGGCAATCCCACCGGTCTGAAGGTCCTGCTGGTTGGCATCGACGGGGCCACATTTTCCATCATCAAGCCAATGATCGCTGAGGGCAAGCTGCCGCAAATGAGGAAGCTGATGGAGGGCGGCGCCCATGGCGTGCTGAAGTCCGACCCGCCAATGCAATCCCCGGCGCTTTGGACTTCGATGGTCACCGGCCGCGGCAGAAAAGCCCATGGCGTCAAGGGCTTCGTTCGTAGGAAAGGCCTTTTGAGAAGAAGACGCCTCATTGGCTCCGACGATCGCAAGATCCCGGCCCTGTGGAACTGCATGGGACTCTTCGGCAAGTCGGCGGGATTCATAGGTTGGTGGGCGTCCTGGCCGGCGGAGCCGGTCAAGGGATGGATTGTCTCTGATCGTGTCACGCGAAGTCGGTGGACCGAGTGGACCGACGGACAGCAGGAGTGGGGCCTGACGTTTCCGCCCGGCTTGATAGACGAGTTGAGGCCGCTGGCAGTCGATCCGGCGAATCCTCCGATGGACGAGATCGGCGAATTGGTCCAGTTCACCAGCGACGAGCTGAAGGAGTTTCATGCCGCCACGAAGCCTCTCTACGCCCATTGGCTGAGCGTTTTCAAGTTCGCTTACTGCACGCAGCGATCCTACGAGAAGTTCGCGCTCCACATGCTGGAGAAGGACTGGCCCGATCTGACGGGCGTATTCCTGATCGCGAACGATCCCGTCTGCCACACTTTTTGGCATTTCTATCAGCCCGACGAATTCCAAGGAGTCGACCCGGAGAAGGCCAGACGTCTGGGACGGCTGATTCCCAGTTTCTACGAACACAATGACCGTTATCTGGCGCAGCTGCTCGCGAAGGTCCATCCGGACACGGTGGTTCTGATCGTCTCAGACCACGGGTTCCAGGCCACGGGCAAAGTCCCCGAGATGATCCCAAGCGAGAAATTCGACGTTCTGAGAAGAGAGGCGATGAAGAAGGGAACCGTTGCCGTCGGGCAATCGGGAGAACACCACGTGGACGGAATCCTGATCGCCTATGGGCCGCCGATAAAGACGGGCGTTGCTCTGGAGGCGCATATCTTCGATATCGCGCCGACCATTCTGGCCTTGATGGGCCTTCCGGTCCCGAAAGACATGGAGGGGCGCGTGCTGACCGAGATGCTCGATCCCTCGTTTCTCGAAGATCACCCGGTTCAGACAATTCCTTCGTTCAACGATTACTTCAAGGGACATCAGCGGACGGTCTCTGAAGGGGCTAATGAAGGGGAGATCATGGATCGGCTGCGGTCGCTGGGATATGTGAAATAGGGGGCGTTCTTTGCGCCCGGGGGGAATCGCGCCGCTCTTGACCATCCATTTCCCTTGACCGGGACCCCGGAAGGGACATAGGTTGGCATCCGCCGATCTCCCGGCGGAAGGCGCAGAACGCCTCTTGGGGTCCCGCCGAAGAGGCGTTTTCTCTTGGGACGCAAGCAATGGCACCTAGACCCGCATCCAGCGACGTGAAGAAGGAGTTCCTGAAGCTGACCAACGGCCCCGCGAAAGACGTGGATCTCGCCAAGGCGCTGACGACACTGGCGAACCATGAGGCAGCGATCGAGATGCTGGCCCGGTCGCAGTCGGGGGTCGACAAGGCGGATCTGCGTCGGAGTCTTGCGGGGACGGCGGCGCTGCTCAAGACTTTGGAAAGCTGGGCCGCTCCCGGGAGGCCCGCCGAATCGTCGGCGCTCGCCGCCTGCGAGGCGCGCGAGGGTCTTGGCGCGGGCGAGTCCTCTGCGGAGGCCGGCCATGAGGCCGCCTTCGACGACCCTTCCGCCATTGCGCGAGTTGAGAAAGTCAAGGTCTACCTGGACGGCGCCTGCAAGGGCAATCCGGGCCCCGCAGCCGTCGCGTTCGTTGTCACGGACCTCGAGGGGAAGATGATCTACGAAGACGCCCGCTTCATCGGCTCCGCGACGAACAACATCGCGGAATACACGGCCCTGATCGAGGCCCTGAAGACCCTCGTCGAGAACGGCCGCCCCGAAACGTATGCGTTTTCCGACAGCGAGCTTCTCGTGAATCAGATGCGCGGGACCTGGAAGATTAAGAACGCCGGACTCAAACCGCTCGTCATCGAGGCGCAAGCCCTTCGTCGTCAGCTGCCGAGGTTCCAGATCGCCCACATCCCTCGCGCTCAGAACCGCCGGGCAGATAAGATCGCCAACCTCGCCATCAAACAATCTCTCGACGCGTCGGTCATGTGAGCGCGCATCCGCTGAAGGCGCCGACTCGCCAAGGTCGAAGACTGCTCTGGCGTGCTCGAAGTGACGAGCAACGTCTTCGGAGGCCCGGCCTCAGCCGGAACTGAAGGCCGCCTAAGGGCGTAACTCCGAACCCGTCAAAATCGCCCCGCGCCGTGCCGGCTGTCAAGCGTTTCGCCTGAGGAGGAAACTCTGATCTTGCTTCATTCGTGTGGTATCTGAGATAAGGGCAAGCGGTCCGCGTCAGCGTTCCAGCGGCAAATTCAGGAGGTGCAACGTTATGGCTAGGAAAGAAGCGAGTTCGGATTCGGAGCGAGTTCCCGCGGAGCGCTCGGTGAGTCCCGCCGGCGAGCAGTTCGAGATCCCGCGGGAAGAAGATTACGCCGCGGAGTTTCAGAGGCTCAGAAGGCAGGCCGATCACGCCCGCAAGGAAGGTCAGGAAGTCGTCGTCGTCATGGGGGTCGGGTTCGTCGGCGCGGTCATGGCCGCCATCATCGCCGACACGAAGGACGGCAAGGGACGCCCCGGCAAGTTCGTCATCGGCTGCCAACGGCCCAGCCCGCGCAGCTACTGGAAGATCCCGCTGCTGAACCGGGGCGAATCGCCCGTGAAGGCGGAGGACCCGGAAGTCGACAAGATGATTGCCCGGTGCGTGCGCGAGAAGAAGACCCTCACCGCCACGTACAACAGCGACTGCCTGACGCTCGCCGACTGCGTGGTCGTGGATGTGCAGTGCGATTTCGCCAAGCGCGATCTGGGCAACATGCGCACGGGCGAGGCGGACATGGCGGCCCTCGAAGCCACGATGCGGACCATCGGGGGGAAGATCCCGCCGAAATGCCTGACCCTCATCGAGACGACCGTCGCGCCCGGCACGACCGAATTCGTCGCCTGGCCCATTCTCAAGAAGGCGTTCGCCGCGCGCGGGATCAAGGCCACGCCGCTGCTCGCCCATAGCTTCGAGCGCGTCATGCCGGGCCGGGACTACGTGGCCAGCATCCGCGATTTCTGGCGCGTCTGCGCCGGATGCAACGCCACCGCGCGCAAACGCGTCGAGAAGTTCCTGAGAGAAGTGCTGAACACGGACGACTATCCGCTGACCGTGATGGATCGTCCCATCGAGTCCGAGACGACCAAAATCGTCGAGAACTCCTATCGCGCCACCATTCTGGCGTTTCTCGACGAGTGGAGTCTTTTCGCCGAGCGCAACGGCGTCGACCTGATCAAGGTGATCAAAGCCATCAAAATGCGACCGACCCACAGCAACATGATCTTCCCCGGTCCGGGCATCGGCGGCTACTGCCTGCCGAAAGACGGCGGCCTCGGCTACTGGTCCTACAAGCACATCCTCGGTTTCGACGACGGGGACCGGGTTTTCAAGATGTCGACCACGGCCATCGACGTCAACGACACGCGGGGGCTGCACGTGGCGGAGTTGGCGCGCGACGCACTGCGCAACATGGGACGTTGCGTTGCCGGCGCCGACGTGCTGGTCTGCGGCGTCAGCTATCGCCAGGACGTCGGCGACACGCGTTACAGCGGCAGCGAGATGGTCGTGCGCAAACTGACCGAGATGGGCGCCGAGATGCGCGCCCACGATCCCTACGTCGAGCATTGGTACGAGATCGAAAAACAGGACGTCTATCCCGCGCCGGGGCATTCCTGGGCGCGATTCTTCCGAAACCAGGACGATCTTGTGAACCTTCGGGTTCAGAGGGATCTGCGCAAGGCGCTCAAGGGGGTCGAAGCCGTTATCCTCGCCGTTCCGCACGAGCCTTACCTGCGTCTCGACCCGGACGACGTCGTGCGGTGGGCGGGCGGTCCCTTGGCCGTCGTCGATTGCTTCGGCATTCTCTCCGACGCCGCCATCCGCCGCTACTTCGAGCTCGGCTGCGAAGTCAAGGCGCTCGGTCGCGGGCATATCCAAAGGATTAAGGAGGAGGTGCGGAAAAGGTCCCGCGGGTGACTTTCGGCACATCCAATCAGCATCGCGGGAGAGAGGACGCTGGGAACGCGGCGGGAGGGGTCCGGGGAAAGGCGAGCCCGGGATCGCCCGTCGGAGACGGCCTCCCACGTTGCGGGCGCCGCCCTTCGCGGCCTGCGCGCGTCATCGTTCCCGTTGACGCCGGTTCTCAGGGTGGCGGCCTTTCGTGTCTGACGGAGGGCAGCTGCAGGCCAAGCGGCCACTGCATTCCGTCACGAAACGATCCCCGCGGACGCGGCTCCGTCCCGACGAGGGGCGGCCCTGAAATCGGGCTGCTCCTCGCCTCGTCGGATTCAGTAGCGATAGTGCTCAGGCTTGTAAGGGCCCTCGATGGAAACGCCGATGTAATCGGCCTGCTTCTGCGTCAGACGCGTCAGTTGCGCCCCCAGTTTTCCGAGATGCAGGCGGGCGACCTCCTCATCAAGACTCTTCGGCAGCGTCGTCACCCCCACCTCGTGCGGGTTCTGCCACAGATCCATTTGCGCCAGGCACTGGTTCGTGAAGGAGTTGGACATGACGAAAGAGGGATGACCCGTGGCGCAGCCAAGGTTGACGAGCCGCCCCTCGGCCAGCAGGAAGATCGAGCGCCCGTCGGGGAAGGCATACTGATCGACCTGCGGCTTGATGTTCGTCCTCTCAATGCCCGGGTGCGCCTGGAGCTTGTCCACCTGGATTTCATTGTCGAAGTGACCGATGTTGCAGACGATTGTCTGATCGAGCATCTTCTCCATGTGCTCGATCCGGATGACGTCGCAATTGCCCGTGGCCGTGACGAAGATGTTCGCCTCACGGAGGGCGTCCTCAACGGTCGTGACTTCAAAACCCTCCATCGCGGCTTGTAGCGCGCAGATCGGGTCGATCTCGGTCACAAGCACCCGGGCGCCGAACCCGCGCATCGACTGGGCGCACCCCTTGCCGACGTCGCCGTAGCCGCAGATGCACACAACCTTGCCGGCCACCATCACGTCCATGGCGCGTTTGATGCCGTCGGCCAGCGACTCGCGGCAGCCGTAGAGATTGTCGAATTTGGACTTGGTGACCGAGTCGTTGACGTTGATGGCGGGGAAGAGGAGGGTCTTGTTCTCCATCATCTGATAGAGACGGTGCACCCCCGTCGTCGTCTCCTCCGAGACGCCGCGAATCTCCTTCGCCATCCTATGCCAGAACTGAGGGTCGCGCCCCAGTTGGCGTTTGAGAACCGCGTTGATGATAGCCAGCTCCCTGCTCTCCGCCGGTCCATCCACCATCGGCCCCGCCGACAGGATCCCGGGGGTCTCTTCGGCCTGGCAACCGCGGTGGACCATGAGAGTCGCGTCG
>DATKZW010000412.1:0-2287 GCA_035527775.1 Sumerlaeia bacterium
GTATCTCGCGCGGGCGGGGCATGAGATTGTCCTGATTCACTTCCAGCGTTACGCCGGCTACGAGAAGAACCCCGCGGGGAAGACCGACTCCTCGGACGAGGCGGATGCGCGGGGGGCGCGTGAGGCCATGATCCAGGTGCTCGCCTCGGGCGAAGTGCGCTTGGCCTTCGCCTCGTCTTCGACGCAGGAAGAGCGCGACGCCCTCCTCCAAGTCCTCTCCGAACAGACGCCCCACGTGGCGGGCATTTCGGTTCCTTCGTATTACAGGGAAACCGCCCGCGCGCTAACCCGCGATATCCGGACGCGGCTCGCAATCCCCGTCGTGTGGGGCGGCGTTCATCCGACCGTGGCGCCCGAGGATTGTCTGGCCGGTGACGGCGCCCCCGACGCCATCTGTCTGGGAGAAGGGGAGGAGTCCTTCACCGACTACGTCGCCGCTCTCGAAAGCGGCAAGGACTTCCGGACGACTCCCGTGGCGGGCATGTGGATCCGGACGGACGGGGACGCGGTTCGCAACGAGAAACGCCCCGTCCAGAAGGACCTCGATCGCTACGCCTGGCAGTTTCACGACGACGGCGAGTTCGTCATCGAAGGCGCCCGCGTCCGCAGGCGGGCCGACTTGACGGACAGCTCCCTCATCTGGACTTACAAGGCGCTGACCAGCCGCGGATGTCCGGCTGACTGCGCGTTCTGCATCAACTCGATTCTCAAGCGGGATTACGCCGACGCGAAGCGCGTGCGCCTGCGCTCGCCGGGCGACGTCATCGCGGAACTCCGGCGCGCCAAGGAAACCATGCCGTATCTGCACTCCATTGAGTTCTACGACGAGGTCTTCGTCATGCGGCGGGCCTGGATTGCAGAGTTCGCCGAGCTCTACAAGAAGGAGATCGCCCTTCCTTTCTGGTGTTACACCTTCCCCACGATGGCGAGCCGCGAGAACCTGGAGACGCTCAAGGACATGGGCGTCGCCTACGTCTCCATGGGCATCCAGTCCGGCAGCGATCGGGTCAACTACGAAGTTTTCAACCGCAGGACTTCAAGGGAGAGCATATTGAAGGCGGCCAGCCTCATCGCCGACGCGGGAATCCCCGCCTGCTACGACCTCATAACGAACAACCCCTACGAGACCGAGGAGGATCGCCGCGAGACCCTCGATCTGATCGCCCGGCTGCCCGGCGAGTATTCCCTCCAGATCTCGCATCTCGCGTTCCTGCCCGGAACGCCGCTCACAACGCGCGCCGAGGCGGAAGGGAAGATCGGAACGGCAGACCCGAAAACCTATCGCTTCTGGAACGCCCTCTACCTGCTGGCCGCCCATCGCGTCGCGGATCGCGAGACCCTCCTGGGGCTGTCCCGAGACGAGCATCTGCGTCGGAACCCCCAATTCCTCTGGGACGCGCTCCGCCACGGCGTCCTGGCGCAGTCCGAACGGGAGGAAATGGAGCGGCTGAAGGAGAAGGTCCGTCGGCAGGAGGAAGACGTCGAGTCCCTGCGCTCTCGGCATCAAGCGCTCGTCTCGCGCCGCGCGGTGCGCCTTGCGGTTCGTCTGGCCGACGCTTTGAGACGAACTCTCGGCAGAGATTGAGACGCCGGCGCGGGCAGGGCAGGACCCGCCGCGAGCGCGAGGGCCCGAGCCTTGCCCTCGTCAGCGTTCATACCGGAGAAACTGCATCGGCTCGCCGCCGGGATAGGTGCTGTTGTAGAGGAAAGGCTCTCCCGTGGAGAACCGGTAGACGTCGCCCCAGCTGTTCGAGCCGTTGGTGGGGTCGTAAAGGAGCCCGGTCGTGGGGTCCCAGTGCGTGTCGTCGATGATGTAATCCACGCCGCTCTGTCCCTGCATATTGAACACGTCATTCACGAGGTCCGGCCCGACGCTCACCAGGACGTAGATCGACCGGGGCGCGCCGATCTCGTACTGTCCCGTCAGGCATCCTGCGTAGTGGAGGATGTACTGCTGCCCCTTTACGCCGGTGTTGGGGACGCTGAAAACGTCGCGGGGAATGCTTGAGATGTAGGCGATGGGGGTCGTCAGGCGCGAGTACCAGTGGAACATGTCCTGCCCCTGGACGGCGGGGTACCTGAACCCGTAATGTGAGTTGTTGTGCGCGCTCCAGATGTAGCCGCCGTTGTCGGTCATGTAGGACTCAAGAGCGGCCGTGAGCGAGCGCATGTCGGCTCGCATGCGGCTGACCCGCGAACGCACCTGCGCTTCGAGAAAGTTCGGCACCGCGATGGCCGCCAGGATCGCGATGATGGCCACTACGATTAACAACTCGATAAGCGTGAA
>DATKZW010000413.1:0-3685 GCA_035527775.1 Sumerlaeia bacterium
CCTGCAATCTGTGTTTTCTTGACGTTACTCGCTTGGCGCGTTCCGGAGTTCCCGGCGAGTCCCGGAGTCCCGGGGACAGTACCAATACTGTTCGGCCCTTGATTTGCTGCTGTTATGATATCAGAAGATGACGATGAAAGCGCGAGTGATGCGGGGCTTGGCGCACGGGCGTTCGAGGCGAGGCGATGAGGGCGTCCCTGGCGCTGACGCAGGGCGGCCGGATGCGGCTGGGGTTCCGGGGACGCACGCAATACTGTTCGGCCCTTGATTTGCTGACAGCGGATGCGCGGATTCCCGCCTTTTCGGACGGCCGGACGACGACCGGGAAACCGGCGGAAGATTCGCCGAAAAGCGCAAGTCGTTAACCGTCCTTAAGTTATGACACAATTGCAGTTGCGACGCGGGAAATGGGGTTGACTTCATCGCACGACGCGCTATCGTATGGTCGTGACACGGCAAGAAAACAACCCGCCGCCGACCCCCGAACTGCGCGAGGAACACCTCCAGGCCTACAAGTTCTTCGAGCGTCTGCACGGCCTCTTCGACGCGCTCCGGCCCTGCGCTTCCCATCGCAACCGTAAGCTGCACTTCGACGAATACGCCTTGGGCGTGCTCTTCTACTTCTTCAACCCCGCCATCACGTCCTTGCGCGGGCTTCAGATGGCCACCGATTTCAAGAAGGTGCAGAAAGCCCTCGGCATCCGACGGATGAGTCTCGGCTCGATGTCCGAATCGGTGCGGCTCTTCGATCCCGAACTCCTCGCGGGGGTGTTCGATGGGCTGGTGGAGAATGCGTCCGAGCGGAAAGTGGACCGTCGCCTGCACGGGCTGCGGCAGGTTATGACGGTGGTCGACGGTACGATCCTGCCGGCCCTGCCGCGCATGGCGTGGGCGGTGTGGCTGGGCCGGGCCGACCGGGGCGCGAAGGCGCATGTGCAGTTCGAGGTGTGCAAGGACACCCCCTCGCACATTGAGATCACCGCGGGCAACGACTCGGAGACGCGGCGTCTGGAAGCGTCTCTGGAGGCGGGACGGTTGTACGTGATGGACCGCGGGTACGTGGACTTCGACCTGTTCCGGGAGATCGTGGAGGCCGACAGTTCGTTCGTGGTCCGGATGAACGGCAACACCGTCGTCGAGCCGATCGAGGAAATTGCCCTGACGCCGGAGGCCGAGGCGGCGGGCGTGCAATCGGACCGGATCGTGCGGATGGGATGGAAGGGCTCGCGCGCGAAATTCGACCGCCCCGTGCGGTTCGTCGAGGTGCACGTTCCGGCACGATCCCCGCGCGGGCTGGCCTATCCCGTGAAGAAAGTTTCGTCGAAAAAGACGTTCCGTCGGGAGCGGGGCGAGGCCTATACGCTGCGCATCGCCACGGACCGGCTGGACCTTCCGGCCGACGTGATCGCGCTGATCTATCGATATCGCTGGCAGGTGGAGCTTTTCTTCCGTTTGCTCAAGAGCGTCCTGGGTTGTCGGCACCTGTTGAGCGACAGCATCGAGGGAGTCAGCATCCAGGTGTATTGCGCGCTGATCGCCTCGCTGCTGTTGGCCGAATACACCGGCGTGAAGCCGTCGAAGCGCCTGTACGAACTTTTCGCGCTCTACCTTCAGGGGTGGGTCGAAGACGACGAACTCGCCGCCGCGCTCGCAAAGTGGAGGCGACACGAAGAGAAGCGCGCCGTCTGAACCGGGCAGGGGATCGTTTCGGCCCAAGCGCGGAGGAGGGAGAACTCTGCCCGCATCCGGCCGCCCTGCGTCAGCCCCAGGGACGCCCTCATCGCCTCTCCTCGAACGCCCGTGCGCCAAGCCCCGCATCACTCGCGCTTTCATCGTCATCTTCTGATATCATAACAGCAGCAAATCAAGGGCCGAACAGTATTGGGACAGTATATTAATTCCGGGGACAGTATCAATACTGTTCGGCCCTGGAATTGCTGTGAAGAGAATAGCGCGGGGAGAGCACGCAATCAAGGGGAACGCGGGGAACGCGGATGGAGCGACGGCCTGCGCGGACGTCCGGGCGATGGCCGACGCGGGATTCGCGGCAACGAAGTCCCCCTTGCGGCATCACCGCGACGATGATCCCTTGCGAGGACTCACGCCTTTTCCGAAGCGGCCTTTTGCTTCAGGCTTGCCAGTTCCCGAGCGAGTTCGGCGTCGGTCACCCAGCCTTGCAGATACAGACTGACCAGCTCGAACGTGCGTCTTCGGGCAGGCAGGCCCGTGTATTCGGCCAGAAGCAGCACGGCGATCAGGGCGGCGTAGACTTGGATCGTGACGCCCTCGATGGAATCGCTGAGCAGGTGGCGGCAGCCCAGGACGCTCTTGAGCAGCCGGAAGAACAACTCCACCTTCCAGCGGTGGAGATAGATCAAGGCGATGACGTCGGCGGGGAGGTCCAGCCGGTCGGTGGCGAGGATCAGGTCGTACGCCTGGCCGCGCGGTTCGCGGAAGGTTTTCTTCGACGAAACCTTCTTCACCGGATAGCCCAACCCGCGCGGGGGCTTGGCCGGAACGTGCACGATGACCAGGCGAACGGGGCGGTCAAACTTGTCGCGGATCTTCTTCCATCCGAGGCGCACGATCCGGTCAGAGGTCGCCCCGGCGGCGGTCGCCTCGGCGGTCAGGGGTTTTTCCTCGAGGGTCTCGTAGACGGCGTTGCGGCCCAGCCGCACCACGAACGAGGAGTCGGCCTCCACGATCCTCTGGAACAGGTTGAAGTCCCGGAACCCCCGGTCCAGCACGTAGAGCCGGCCCGGCTGAAGGCGGGCCTTCAGGCGCTCATTCTCCGCGGCCGCCCCCGCCGTGATTTCCACGCCGCAGGGCGCGCCTTTGAGGACTTCAAAGTCCACGTGGGCCTTCGCCCCCCGGTCGGTGTCGCTCAGCCAGACCGCCCAAGTCATCCTCGGCAAGGCCGGGAGGATCGTTCCGTCGACCACGGTCAGCACCTGTCGCAGGTCCTTCAACCGCGCATCGCACCGACGCTCCGGAGCGCGTCGCGCCAGGTCCTCAAACACCTCGGCCAACAACGCCGGGTCGAACACGCGCACCGACTCGGACATCGAGCCCAAGCTCATCCGGCGAATCCCCAACGCCTTCTGCACCTTCTCGAATCCGCTCGCCTTCTGCAGACCCCGAAGCGACTGGATCGCCGGATTGAAGAAGTAGAACAACACCGCCATCGCATACTCGTCGTAGTGCAGTCGGCGATTGCGGTGCGCGGCGCAGGGTCGCAGCGCGTCGAGCAGCCCCTGCAACCGCTTGAAGAAGCGGAAGCCTTGCAGATCGGCCTCGGTCAACTCCCCGGTGGAAGGCGGGCCGGCATTCGAGTTGGCAGGGCGTGTATCCACGATAGGAGAGTGGCGTAACTCGCGATCAAAGTCAAGCCGAAAATCGCGTGTAACATGCGCTCTTGTCGTAAGTTAAGCGGTATTAACACGTTGCGCAAAGAAAATAGTTACGGACTCGGCCCCCTGCGCAGACAACTGGACTCCCTCACCCCGCAATGCCCGTGCCGAACAGTATTGATGGTGTCCCCGGAACCCCTCGGAACCCCTGCTGTGTACCCTACCCAAACCTCTTGGCAACGTCCTTGGTGAGAGCAAAACGCAGGTTATACGGCAGAGATTTTTTCCCCTTTCGGCGTAGTTCTGAAACGCTGCCCCGAAGAATGTCGGCGAGC
>DATKZW010000414.1:0-2214 GCA_035527775.1 Sumerlaeia bacterium
GGTCGTTGGGCTGTCCTTGCCAGAGACGGCTGATGGCCTGCCGCCAAAGGGCGTAGGGATTGTTCCTGTCGTGCGGGTTGCACTCCGCGCTGAGGAGCCTGATCTCGATGGATAGACGACTCAGGAACTCCATCGCCAGACGCGTTTTCCCCAGTCCCGGCCCCCCAACGAAGACATGGCCATGGGGCCCGCCGGCGCCTGGCCTGCTGGACGGTTCCCGGCCTTTTTCCCTGGCCGCCTCCCCCCTGTCCGCATCTCCGGCCAGACTCGCAAGGAACGATTCCCAGCTGCGCGACAGTCTGGCCAGTTCGCGCTCCCGGCCCACAAGAGGCATCGAGAAATCGCGCCGTGCGAGCCCTTCGGTCTTGATCCCGAGCGCCTCGTAAGTGGCCACGGGCTCGGCGATGTTCTTGAACTCGCGGGGAGGAATGGGGCGGAATTCGAACACCCCCTTGACGAGTTCGTAGGTCTCGGAGCATACGACCACGGCATCGCTCTCGGCGGCCGCCTCGATCCTGGCCGCCAGATTGACGGCCGGGCCAAAAACGTCGAAGTCGACGCGTCCCGGCCGCCGAGTGATGGACGAAAGGATCTCTCCGGTGGCAACGGCGGCCGACACGCTGATGCGCGTGCCCTGGATGACGGGAAAGGTCCGCGCCATCTCGCGGATTTCCAGCGCGGCGCGCACCGCCGATTCGGTGTCCCGATCGTAGGCCACGGGCGCTCCGAAGACGGCCAGGCAAGCGTCGCCTTCGAACTTCACCACAAATCCGTTGTAGGCGCCCACGATCTGCGTGCAGATTTCATAGAAGGAATCGAGGATGCGCTTCAGGTACTCCGGACGGATTTTCTCCGAGAGAGCCGTGTAGCCCGTGACGTCCACGAACAGCACCGACGCCGTGCGATACTCCTCTTCCGCTCGCTGGAGAAACTCCTCCAGGCGAAGACGGTGTTTGACGGCCAGCGAATCCTCGAGCTTCTCGTACTGCTCGCGAATGACCCGCCGGAAGTTCTCCAGGGCGGCTTCTTCCTCTTTGGTGAGCTCCGTCAGAACCGGCGGCGGCGCTTCTTCCCTTTTCCTTGTCTCCGCCCGCGCGGTCTCCTCCTCCGTTGCCTGCGCCTTTTCCATGGCGCGCGCCTGCTCGATCGGCAGCAACTGAGGCAGGGGCTCGTCGGTCAAGACCGCCCCGCAGAAGCGGCAGACTCGCGCCTTGGCCTTGATCTCCTCAAAACAGACCGGGCATTCCTTGTAACCGTCTCGCACCATGACCCCACCTCCCGGGCCGCGCCCCGCCTCGATCCCCTCGAAAAGGGAATCGGGTGAAGACGCAGACGCGAGGCCGGCGAAGATGTCTCGCCGCATCCGACCACTCTGATCGGTCCATAGCCGGATCGCCCGGAACGCGAGCGTCGGCGGCCCGGCTGCGCGCGGGCCGCCGGGCCTAGCCTATCTGCCGGAGGACGTAGCCTTGGCTACGTTATTGATCGCCTTGGCCACGCCGTTCAGTTCCTTCGCGATGGATTCGTTCGCCTTGGCGACGGCCATCACTGCAGCCGTGAGCTCGGGCGTGGAGATCGTTTGTCGGAGCTGGCGGTCCTGCTCGGTGTTGCGCGTTTCCTGGGCGTAAGCCGACCCGCCCGTGTCGAGCCGCGGGGGCGACTGGGCGACCCAGACCAGGAGCAGCACGGCGATCACCGTCAGGATTACGTTCAGGTAAGTTCGCGAGTTGATCTGCATCGTGCAATCCTCGTTTACGAGTGATGAGGCGCCCCGCCAGGGGGCACGGCAGGATTTGCTGGCAATCCCCAGCCGCAACACTCTACCCCGCGCCGCCCCAACGGGCAAGTGAAATCCCTGTTCCTGTCGCGCCACAATGATAATGCGAGCTGCCTCATAATAAAAGCTACCGAAGGAGGGGGGGAGGAAGAGAGGGGGGTGTCGGGGGGCGAGGCGGTTGCCTCATAATTCGGGTTACCGAACTCGAGGAGGCAGCCAATGGACGAGGCCATGGGGTATCGATCGCGCCAGGAGTACGTACGAACGCAACGGGCCCGCTACTGGCGGGCCTCGCGGGCCCAGAAGGGCCGGATGCTCGACGAGGGATGCGCCCTCTTCGGCATTCAGCGAAAGTCGCTCGTGCGCGCCTTCGGGCGCGATCCCGAGCGCAAGAAGCGGCGCCGGGGACGCAAGAAGCAGTACGGTCCTGAACTCGA
>DATKZW010000415.1:0-12412 GCA_035527775.1 Sumerlaeia bacterium
GGGCGGCCCGCCCATAAGGCTGAGATGAAACAGATTCGCGTTTTCTACCAGGCGTTTTTCCTCGGGCTCTTTCTCTTTCTTGTGGCCGTGACGGATCTGTCGCACATGAAGGGCTATCCCGTGCGGTGGTTCCTGGAGATCGATCCTCTGGCGGCCCTCGGGACGAGCCTCTCGGCCCATACGCTGCATCGCGGCCTGGTTTGGAGTCTGGTCGTCGTGGTTGCGACCGTCCTGTTTGGGCGAGTCTTTTGCGGATGGGTCTGTCCGCTGGGGACACTGCACCATTTCTTCAGCTCGTGGTTCGACGCGCGCCCGGCCGCCGAGCGGATTCGCGCGAATCGCCCTCGGCCGCTCTACAACCTGAAGTACTACCTCCTGATCGTTCTTTTGGCCATGGCCGCGGGGCGCAGCCTGCAGATCGGCTGGCTGGATCCCATTCCTTTCCTAACGCGGGCGACGGCCGTTTTCGTCCAGCCGATGAGTCAGTGGCTCGGCGAAGGGCTTCGGTTCCGCTCCGCCGGGTCTGGCCTTGCGGCGGGGCTTGCGATTGTGCTGGCCGCGGCGGCGGGGTGGGTCGCCTCGCGAGTCTTGAGCGGAACATCTCGTCAGCGCGGCGGAAAGGACGGGCTCAGCCGCCCGTTGCGCGACGCGCTCTTTGGCGCGGCGCTGGCCGGAAGTCTTCTGCTGTTAGCGCGATTCAGCCCCGTTGAGCCGCGCCGATTCCACTGGGGCTTCTGGATCGCGGTCCTGTTCGTCGCGGCCTTGGCGCTCAATCGCGTGGTCCCGCACTTCTGGTGTCGCGCTCTCTGTCCGCTGGGGGCGCTGCTTGGCCTGATGGCGAAGTTCGGTCTCTGGCAGATCCATCGCGATCTGGAGACGTGCACCGACTGCAAGCAATGCGCCGCCAACTGTCCGGGCGCGTCGGAGCCGGATGAACTCCTCCGCAAGAGCGAATGCACGATCTGTATGAACTGCCGAGACGTTTGTCCCGAGCGCAGCATTTCCTACCGGTTTCTGGCGCCGGGGGCCGGGGAGCGGCGTCCGTCGCCCGATCTCGGACGCCGTCGCGTGGTCGGGGCCGCGGCGCTGGGCGCACTGTGGGTTCTGGGCGTGCGCGTCGGGGGCGAGAACCGGCGCACGGGCCAACGGGACCTGGTTCGTCCTCCCGGGAGCGTGGACGAACCGGAATTCCTGGAGCGGTGCCTCAAGTGCGGCGCTTGCATGCGGGTGTGCCCGACCAATGCCATTCAACCCGCTCTGGGCGAAGGCGGCTTCGAAGGGCTGTGGAGTCCCATTCTCGTGTTCCGGGTCGGCGCCTGTGAACTGGACTGCACCTTGTGCGGCCACGTGTGTCCCACGGGCGCGATTCGCGCTATAACGCGCGACGAGAAACTGGGGAGGGAACAATGGGAAGGACGCCCCATCCGGATCGGAACCGCCTTCATCGACCGCGGGCGTTGTCTGCCGTGGGCGATGGACAGGCCGTGCGTCGTGTGCCAGGAGGTGTGCCCGCTCTCGCCCAAGGCCGTCTACACCAAGCCGGTGGAGGTGACGCGGCGCGACGGTTCGGGTGCCGTTCTTTCGCTTCCGCACGTTGACCCGGAGCTCTGTACGGGCTGCGGAATCTGCGAGAAGGAGTGTCCCGTCCAAGACCAGCGGGCCATCCGCGTCTCGAGCGTGGGCGAAACGCGTTCGAAGACGAATCGCATGCTGCTTGGGTCGCCTCGGAGCGGCGCCGGCGCGTCTTGACGGACCTCCCCGCCTCCAAATCCTCACCGTCGGCGAACTATTGGAGGGAAAGAGATATTGATTACCCCGCCGGACGGCAGACGAAGGTCACCTTCAAGAAAGCGCCGAAGGCAAGGCTCAAGGCCAAAGGCGCGAAAGAGGGGGATTTGTTCGACGACGCGGAAAAAGAAAGATAAGGAGGATCAATCAATGACAGCAAAACATCATACACTTCGCGTGGCTCTATGTGCCGTGCTTCTTGGCTGGCTAACCTCAGGTGTGTTCGCCGACGAGGATGAAGGCAAGATGACGGAGGGGATAGAGCAGCAGTGGCTCAAGACTATCGTGTCCGTCGAGCAGATTCCTGAGAAGGGCGACCCCATAGCGATCGGCACGGCGTTCCTTGTGGGGACGAAGAACCAGCACGTCTTGCTCGTCACAGCCAAGCACGTCATAGCGAATGAAACGGGCCAACTGAGACCCAACTTGGGATACCGGTTCAACCTGAAGAGCGACAAGGCCGCCTTGTTTCCAGAAAGTGACATGCTGAAGCACGCACCAGCAAACTGGTTTCTGTCGGCTACGCACGATGTAGCATGTCGTTTCATTGCCTTCCCCTTAGATTCCGACATACTCACTATTCCAACGGAGATGTTCCTCCCTACCACCCGAACTCAACCTGGAGCTCCGGCTCTCGTCCCCGGATTTCCTCTGGGCCTTCGTTCTCCGGAACATGCAAATCCAATAGTTCGTCGGGGAATCGTTGCTCGTGTCGACTCGAGCAACTTCATTCTTGACGCCTTTGTATATCCAGGAAACAGCGGAAGTCCTATATTGTATGTCCCGACCATCCAAGTCAGCGGAGGGCTAAAGTCCCCTTTCATAAACCGTGTGCGACTCATTGGTTTGGTGTCCAATACTATCTCATATATTGATGTCGCCGTAAGTCAACACACCCAAAGACCGCGAGTGACTTTTGAGGAGAATTCTGGGCTATGTAACATCGTGCCGGCTGACGCCATTCTCGACTTAATCAACCGGAAGGAAGTAAGAGACATTGACGCCTTACCGGATCTCAAACCGAAGGAGTCTAAATAGCAAGACGAGCACCACATTGATTTGGTGATTGCGTCTCTTGAGAGATGGCGAGATGGTGGTATTCAGGAACTCACCCGTAAAAGGGGACGGGATGCCGTATATGCCTCAGCTGTTCCAATCGATTCCCACGCGCGTCGTTTGTCGCCAACGCCTCTCTTTCCAATCCATTTTGCATCCCCGAGTCCCTTTGCGCCCCCGCCCCTCAATTCCCCCGCCTCTCGCGTTTCGGTACACTGGGCAAAAAGTTGGAAGGGAGACCACCGCGCCTGGACGAGTTCTGTCTTCTCTCAAAGCGCGTGTGAAAAGGCAACGCCTCTTATTAGCCCCTCGATTCATCGAGGGGTCGTGGCAGTGGAAGTGATGACGACGATTCCGCAACCGTTTCAACGGTTTTGCCTCCCCAGAATAGACCGTTAAAACGGTCGCTTCGGGGGGAGTTCCCCTTGTACGCCTCGTTGAAACGAGGCGCTAATGAGAAGCAGAGATCGGGCCCCCTCCGCACGCATGACGTGTCGGAGGGACATCTTTTCACACACGCTCTCAGGCGAACTGCAGAACGCCAACGCAGAGCGCGGGCAAAGGTTCGCGAGGTGAGACAACCGGTTCTCGTCACCGGGAGAGGCGTTTCCTGCCGCGATTCGTGGCTGAACTACAGCAAGGGGATCGCGAGGGCTTTGAGAGAGTGGGATTCGCGAATCCACTGGGCGCCGAAGGACCTTCGGAACTGTCTGCCGACCTTCGCCGCAATGCGGGGCGTTCTGAACGATGTCGGGCTCGGAGCGGCGATAGGCGTCGGACTTGGCGTTGCTGTTTCGCTCCTCCCCGATCGATCGAGCAAGAACGAGGAGTCCGGCGAGAGATAGACATCGGATGCAGCCCCCTCCCGCATTCCGTGTCGGTGGCGCGACGTTTGCCGGCGAATCGCCTTCCCATGCGTTTCCCCAAGAGCCCGTAAATTCCCTGAATTCAGCGCGGTACAGCGCGAGTCCCCGCTGGCACGAAGCCTGCGTAACCTTTCCCGAGAAAGGCCTCTGCCGCGATGGACTTCCCTCGGGCAGGGCAGTATGATGATTTCGGGCCGAAGGGAGCGGGCTGAAGTGTCTGGGACTTGTTCTGCCCGCTGATTCAGGGAACGCCGGGGGTTTCTCTCCTCATGCGCGTGTGGACCTTCGTGGGCGCCTACGTCAGATCGATGCGGCTCTACTATGCCTTCATCACGGGCATCGCGGGGTGGATCGGAGTTGCCTTCTACGATTTCCTGGCGCCAGGGCAAGTTGGCTCGTGGCGTCGGGGCGCGATTCTCGCTCTGCTTTTTCTCAGCTGGGGACTCAACCAGATCATAAACGACTTCCTCGGTCTGCCCGAAGACCGAATCAACGCCCCAAACCGGCCGATGGTGACGGGAGAACTGAACGCCAAGGGCGCTTTGGCGACATCGATCGTTCTCCTCGCCGGGGTGGCCGGGATTTCGTTCCTGCTAAATCCCTGGGCGGCAGTCGCCCTCGTTGTCGGCGTCCTGCTAAACGTCCTTTACGAGTACGCGAAGGCATGGTCGCTGGTCGGGAACGTCGTGTTCGGCTTCTCCATCGCCATGTGCACGGCCTACGGCTTCCTGGCGTCCGGACCCTTGCTCCGTCCGGTTTTCACCAGCAACCGGGTCAGCGCGTTCCTCCTCGTGGCTCTCCTGAACGGCCTGATGACTTATTACACTTACTTCAAGGACCATAAGGGAGACCGACTGGCCGGAAAGCGCACCTTTGTCGTCAAGTACGGCCTGAGGGTCGCGCGGTACGCGGGGGTTGCAGGGGCGTTTCTCCCTCTGCTGGCCTTTCTCGCATTTCACTTCCTGGGCTGGCTTCCCTTCTCCGATGTCGTCTGCAAGGAGCACTTCGTCTTCTGCGGCGTGATGACGGTCTTCCTTCAGCTCTGGACGGCGATCCTATTCTTTCGTCACCCAACGGGCGAGCGCACGTATTTCAGTCTCGTGACGAACATTCGCGCCTGCGTGGCTGGCCAGATCGCCATCATCGCGATGTTCGAGGGGACCCTGGCTCTCTATCTCTTTTCGGCCAGCTATGTGTTCATCGGATTTCTGTTCGATCAGTACAAGGATGCGCGGTCGTGAGAAAGAACCCGCATTTTGCCACGGGTCTGAGCAAAGCCTTCGTCTACGCGCGGATCGTTCTGCACGTCGCGGCCCGCTATGCCCTGCGTCCCAGCCTTTTCAAGCGGTCGCCCGCCGCCTTCGGGCGTTTCCTCTGGCGGGCGTGGCGGCTGCTTCTCATCTTCAGACACAACAAGGTGGTTCGCGTCTCCAACGGCCACAAACTGCATCTCTATCTGCCAGCCTACCCTTCGCCCGCCTTCTTCTATGCTTTGGAGAGCAAACTCCTCCGTCAGCCGCCCGGAGCCGCCACCGTGGTGTTTTCCATGACGAAGGCTTGCCCCTACAAGTGCGCCCACTGCTACCAAAGCCGTGATGGGGGGCCCGATCTGGATGAGGACCTCCTCCTCACGACCGCGCGCGACGTCCAGGATGCCGGCGTGGCCATGTTCGACATCGAGGGCGGCGAACCGCTCGTGCGCTTTCCCCGGCTTCTGAAGCTGGTTCAGTCCATAGACGAGCGCTCGGAAATCTGGGTCAATACCACGGGCTCGTGTCCTCGCGCGCAAGGCTCTCTTCGCGACGTGCTGGAGAAACTTCGCAACGCCGGCCTTTTCGGGCTGATGGTCTCGATTCACTCGCCCGACCCCGCGAAACACGACGCCCTTACCGGCGTCCCCGGTTCATTCGAAGTCGCTTGCGACGCTCTGAAGGCCTGCCGCGAGGCGGGTCTGGCCGCTGCTTTCAACAGCGTCCTTTCCGAGGAAGAGATTCGCCGGGACGGGCTGGAGAAGCTGATGCGTCTCGCCCGCGAGCTCGACTGCGACTACGTGCAGCTGATCCACCCCAAACCCGCGGGCAACTGGATGGGACGCGAGACCAGCATGCAGCGCGACCCGCGGTTGATCGCCGACATCCGGGAGCGGCACCTCTACTACAACAGTTGCGCCGCGCACGACTACCCTTCGTTGGCGGCCCAGGCGTTCGAGGAGTCCGAATCGGTCTTGGGTTGCAGCGCGGGCGCCGTCGACCGCTTCTACGTGAACGCGACGGGAGAAGTTCAGCCCTGCGAGTTCCTCAACATTTCCTTCGGGAACGTTCGCGAGGAGTCCTTCAGCGAAATATACCGGCGGATGCGTTCCCATTTCCGGATTCCCTGTTGCGACTGGCTGTGTTGCACTCAGGGCCAAGCGATCCACGACCTATTCAGGAAGCGCGGACCTGAGCGAACCCCTTTGCCTTGGTCTCTCACGCGCGAGCTCGTCGAAACATGGGACCGGGGACGGCCCACTCCCGCCTACAAGGCCCTGGGGATCTACCAATGAATCTCCTTCTCATCATGAACCGCGGCTCGCGCGCCGGCAGGGGGAAACGGCGGTGGAAAGCCTGGAAAGAGGGCTTGGAACGGGCGGGAGTCCAGTACCGGTGCGCGCAGACTGAGAGACCCGGCCACGCGCTGGAACTCGCCCGAGGGGCCGACGGCTACGACGCGGTGGCGGCGGTGGGCGGCGACGGAACGATCAACGAGGTGATCGACGGTCTGATCCAGTCCGGCCGGAAGGGTCAGGCCATGGGCGTCCTGTACTGTGGAACGAGTCCGGACTTCTGTCGCTTTCACTCGATCCCGACGGAGCCTTCTCTCGCGCTGCAAACCCTCTTGCGCGGAACTCCTCTTCCGGTGGACGCGGCGAGGATCATCCATCGCGACGGCGCCGGCGGGGAACGGCTCGCCCACTTCGCCTGCAGCTGCAATATCGGAATGGGGGCCTCGGTTGCCCGCACTTCGAACCGTTGGAGAAAATGCCTTGGAGACCGAATCGGAACTGCGATGGCCGTCGTTCGGGCCCTGATGCTCTGCGCCCCGGCGGACCTCCAAGTGGAGATCGACGGCGAGACAATCCATTTGCCCGAGACCAACAACCTGTCCATTGCAAAGAACCCGCATCTGGCCTCGGGACTCAGACTCAATCTGGACCTCCTCCCCGACGACGGAAACCTGTGCGTCTTTGGCGTGACCGGAAAGAGCCGAATGGCCTTGCTGAACATGATTCCTCATTTCTACTCAGGGTTTGCGGCTTCCGCTCCGGGCGTCTTCCTCAGAACATGCCGCTCCGTGACCGTGTCTTGCCGCGAGTCGCTGGAGATCGAGTTCGACGGGGACCCGCGGGGCTTTCTGCCCGTGCGAGTCGAAGTGGTTCCCAAGGCTTTGAACCTGATCGGGGCAAGTCATGAATGAAGCCGACGTCATCCGCGCCTTTGCCGACGCGTTTCCCAGGAGCCCGCGCCAAGCCAACGGCGTTTTCGAGTCCGACGCCGAGATCGTCCGAATCGGCGACGCGCTCTGGGGACTGACGATCGACGAGTTCACCCCGGAAGAGGACCTTTTCACTTCCGAGGACCCGGAATCTCTGGGCGCCAACCTGGCAACGGCCACTCTGAGCGACCTTCTGGCCTGCGGCGCTCGGCCCGCCTTCTTCATGCAGGCCGTTTCTCTGCCCAGAGCTGCGGATTCGGCCTTCGTCGCGTTTCTGGCTCGAGGCATTCGATCGGTCCTCGATGAGGCCGGCTGCTTCCTGATCGGCGGCGACATGGGCGCCATCCCCGATTCCCTCGGCGGCGCGGCCTGGCGTTTCTGCGGCTTCGCCATGGGACCGGTCCAATCTCGTGGGGCCCTCACGCGCATCTTCCCGCAGGAGCCCCAAATGCTTTGGACGACCGGCTGGCTGGGAGACGCGAACTTCGCCGCGCTCACCGGTCGGCCCACGCCCCGTCTCGAGCTGCGTCTGAGCGAGGCGGATCTGGCTGGGCGATGGGCCACGGCATGCATTGACACGAGCGGGGGTTTCTTCGAGGCCCTCTGGCAGCTGTACGCGGTAAACCCGCGCAGCCGGATCGAGGTTCACTGCGACGATTTGCCGATCGATGAGCAAGCGGCCGAAGGCGCCAGGGAATTGGGGTTTCCTCCCGAGGCCCTGCTGCTGGGCGGCGCGGGGGAATACGAGCTCTTGTTCGCGACGCCCGCGAATCTCGGCGAGAACGCCAGAGCCGAACTCGCCGCCGCCGGGGCGACGCCTGTGGGCACGGCGCGCCAGCACGCCGAGTCCGGCGTACTGATCCGAAGGGACGGGGACGTCGCGCGCATGGCGGCGCCGCCCCCGTCTCCGCGCGAGGCGGCGGACGTCGACGAACACATCCGGCGCGTCAAAGAGATGGCGAGGGACCTCTTTGGCCCTCGCCGCGCCTGAATCCCTAAGAGGGAGGCTTGAGCGTCGTGCAGAGCGCTCTTTTCACGCCTGGCGCTCTATGCCGCCCGTTGATCTGCGAACCGGATCTTCCCACCCGATTCCGAGACGGGACTTCCGAACGGTCGGCTTGCATCGCGTGCAATCTATGCACCGTCTACTGCGACAGCGACCGCCCTGTTCAGTGCTACACGAGGAGGAAGAAACCATGAATGCGCTGACAACAACCGAGAGATCTTTCGAGGACTTCGTCGCCGTCGGCGGCCAGGCGGACGTCTTCGAGAAGGTCCGCGCCATGCAGGAGTACCTCGAAGCCTTCCCTCAGCCCTACCTCGAGGGGCTGGGGCTGGAGATGCTCGGGGCCGCCCGCCATCGCGCTCCGATCCGCGAGCCCGACGGTCAAGACCACGAGGTCATCATGCTCGGCTCCAACTCCTACCTGGGTCTCACGACTCACCCGCGGGTGGTCGCCGCCAGCCGGGCGGCCTGTCAGAAATACGGCTACGGCATGGGGGCCGTTTCCGTCTACGCGGGTACGACGGACCTGCACCGGGAGCTCGAACGCCGCATTGCCGACTTCTACGGCGCCGAAGACGCCATTCTGTTTCCGACGGGCTATTCGGCCAACGTCGGCGTCATCTCCGCTCTGTGCGGCCAAGGGGACGCGGTCGTCAACGACGCCTTCAACCACGCCTCGATCTTCGACGGCAGTCGGCTCTCCGGGGCCGACATGAAGGTCTACGTCCATCGCAACATGCGCCATCTCGAGAGAATCCTGAAGCGGCTGCCCGATTCGCAGAAGGGGCGCCTGATCGCCACCGACGGGGTTTTCTCCATGGACGGGGACGTGGCCTACCTCGACGAAATCGTTGGGCTGGCCAGACGGTACGGAGCAAGAGCGCTCGTGGACGACGCGCATGCTTTAGGCGTGATCGGGCAGACCGGGCGCGGCACGGCGGAAATGCGCGGATGCGCCGGCCAAGTCGACGTGACGGTCGGCACTCTGAGCAAGGCGCCCGGCGCCATCGGCGGCTACTGCGTCGGAAGCGCCGCTCTGGTCCGCTACCTGCGTTACTACGCGCGCACCTACTTCTTCTCGACCAGCCTGCCCGCCCCCGTCGTCGCCGGACTCATCGAGGTCTTCAAGATGCTCGAGCGGGACGCGGCCGGGCGCGACAAACTGTGGCGCAACATTCGCTATATGCTCGGAGGGCTGAAGGAACTCGGGTTCGATACCGGCCAAACCGAGTCCGCCATCATCCCCGTCATGGTCCGCGACGAGAAGAAGCTGGGGGAATTTCAGAACGCCCTTCGTCGCGAGGGCGTGTTTGTGAACCTCGTGACGTATCCCGCCGTCCGTCGCAAAGAGTGTCGTTTGCGCCTGAGCGTCATGAACTCCCTGACCCGCGAGGAAATGGACACTGCTCTCCGGGCCTTGGGGAAGATTGGAAAGGCGTTGGGGATTGTATAGGTGAAGCACGCACTTATCACCGGCGCGGCGGGGTTCATCGGCAGGCACGCTGTGCGCGAATTCGTCGAGCAGGGATGGCGCGTGTTTGCCCTCGTTCACAAGACCTCGTCTTCTCAGCTCGATCGACTGGCGAGTCACGGTCGCGTGACGCTGATTCGAGGCGACGTGACAAAGGCGGCCAACCTTGCGGAGCGCCTCAAGCGTGCGATGAAGGATGGCGCCGCGAGCCTCGACGTCGTCGTGCACTGCGCCGCCCGAACGTCGGACGTGGGCTGGCGCCGAGAATTCCGGCGCACGAACTTCGAGTCGGTCCGAGACCTCGTGGCGATGGCGCAGGACCTCTCCGTCGGTCGGTTCGTGTTCGTCTCGACAACGGACGTTTACGGACTCAAGGATTTCAACGGCGAAGACGAGGACGAGTTGCCCCTTGCCGCGAATCCGCGAAATCCCTACCCCGAGTTCAAGATCGCTTCGGAAAGATGGATCCGCCGTCATCTGCCGCCCGAACGATACGCCATTGTCCGGCCCGCCGCCGTGTGGGGCGCCGGCGACGCCACGCTCACCCCCAGGATCGTGAGGTTTCTGCGCCGATCGCCATGGATTGTGCACTTCGGCGAATGGCGCGGCGCGAACCGTTGGCCTTTGGCCCACGTCCGCAACGTGGCGGCGGCGATCTTTCTCGCGGCCGTCTCGTCGGAGGCGGCGGGTTGCGCCATCAACGTCTTGGATAACGAGAGAACGAGCATTGACGATTTCTACCGGATCGTGGCGGAGCGTTTCCTGCCTGGAAAGACGTTCCGGGAGATGCGCCTCCCTCTGTGGGTAGGAGAAGCCGCGGGCGCCATCGTTTCGACGGTCTCCAACTGCCTCAACTTGGATCGCCCGTTGATCGATCCATCGCTTTATGCCGTTCGATCGGTCAGCAGCAACCTCGACTTCAGCAACAGGAAGTTCCTGCAACTCCTGGCCAAGGCCGGGCGCCCCATCGTCACGCGCGAGGAGGGAATGCGCGAGCTCGGCGAAGACGACGCTCGACGCTCCGCAATGGGGCGCCCAAGCCAAAGCGGCCGAGCGGCGTCGCGGGGGGCTGCTGCTTGTCCTCGCGAATGAGGCCGAACCGGTCCGTCGGGAAATCCCGGAAGCCGAGTTTGAGAGCGGGTGAGCCTTAGTTGCCGGCCGAAATCAGGGGTTTTCGGCGCGTAAGTCCAATGTTTTCGGTGGACGCGTTCTTCTCGCCGCAAAAACCTAGTGCCACATTATGCGAGATGCGAAAGTATAGATTGACATCCTGGGCAGATATGGCCGTCTTCATGATGGAACGAAGGAGGCGGCCATGTTTGTCCGAACCAAAAGGCGCGGCGAGCGAACCTACTTGATGATCGTCGAAAATAACTGGGTGGACGGCAAAGTCCGCCAGAAAGTCCTCCACAACCTGGGGCGGCTGGACGTTCTCCAGACCTCGGGGCGGCTCGACGCCCTTTTCCATTCCCTTGGTCGATTCTCCAGGGACCTGGACGCGCTCGGAGGGCGCCGACGCGGCGAGTCGGTCGCCACGCGAACCCGCCGCATTGGCCCCGCGCTGATTTTTGAGCGGTTGTGGCGAGAACTTGGAATGGAAGCGCGCCTCTGTTAGGATTCTTGCGGGGCAAGCTGGCTTGCGCTTCGGAGCGCGCAATCCGCGCGCCGCTGTCCGACCCGACTGTCTTCAGTCGGCCCTTGCAGCGGATCGCGAATGCTCGAGGAAGGGGGAATGCCGGACGACCTGAGCGCACCTTCACCCTCTCATTCTGCGGAGAAGCTGAATCGTGAAGCACGCCGGCGGTCGTCTTCTGGCTCCCGGATCGTCCTACTCCGCGCGTCCTTCCCATCGCACTCGGGGCGACAGTGGACATGCAAGCGCGGGTTTCGTGCCCACGGGGTTCCCGGCCAAACCTGGGAACCTCGGGGCGCTCCCTCTCCCGAAAATCGAGGCGCCCGGCCCGACACAAGAGACCTTCTTGCGGCCAAGAGAGATTCTTGCGGCCAAGGCCCCGCTTTGGGGAGCGAGCTCCCGGTCACAGCGGCGCATCCGCGAGGGACTTGCACCCTCTTCCAGCCGCGGTCGGATTGTTCATCCCTCAGCCCCCCCTCTGGGGAGGCCTTCCCGACCGCGGCGTCCCGCCGACATGGCCCATCCCCCGCGACGTTACGCCGGGCCCCCCAGGGGGTCAAGCCCAGATTCGCAGCCGAGTGGCAGAGAGAGAGAGAGAGAGAGAAAGAGAGAGAAACGGGGGAAGGGGTGATACCCATTGATATGGGCAGGGAATTGGGTAATAATACCGCGCGTGTGGCGGAGGGGCGGGAGTGCGAATCTTGTGCTGCAGGAGCCGTTCCGCGACCCGGCGCGCTTCCCGTGGCGCGAGGTAACCAAGATCGCCCACTACTGGCTGGAAGTGAATGCCATGACCAAGCCGATGATGGTGCGGGAAGACTCACCGCCTTATGGAGGGAAAGCGTGATTTCCAACGACCCAATCGCTCAAGCGAAAGCTCTTTCGGCGGGTGCTGTTTTTCATCGTTGCGCCCTTCAAGTGAATCCGCACCACTACCGCTCCACGTTTCGCGGGCAGCCTGTCTTGCGAGATGCTGGCGCCCATGAAAGGGCCATCATCGAGAAGGCATCTCAGATTGGGGTTTCCGTGATCGCTATCACCGATCACAACAACGTCACCGGCATCCCAGCTTTCCAAAGCGCCGCGTCAGATCATGGCATCCATGTGTTTCCCGGCTT
>DATKZW010000416.1:0-12608 GCA_035527775.1 Sumerlaeia bacterium
GCCGTGCCATGTGCGCTCCCTCCATCCTCATAATTCGGCATTCGGGGAGGGAAACTCAATAGGACTTCGGTCCTGATTTCCCCAGACCAGGTAGGCGAAGGCGGGGCTTTAGTCCCATTTTTGGGATCCCGGCATTCCAGCCGATGAGACGCCGAGAGCGGACGCGTGCCGCCGCCGCGGGCGCATTTGGGGTTGCCGCAGCGAGAGAAAAGGCGTAGGCTAGCCGTTTACTCCCTCGGAGAAACCGGGCATGGAGCACAAGAGGGGAAAGATCGAGGTCCGACTCATCCGCAACGAGCAGGAAATGGCAAGCGCCATGGAGGTGCGGCGGCGAGTCTTCGTGGACGAGCAAGGGGTGTCGCGTGAATTGGAGTTTGACGGACTCGATGGCCAGGCCGACCAATTCCTGGCAACCCTGGACGGCAAGGTTGTGGGAACCGCGCGGGCGCGCGCCGTCGACGGAGGCCGCGCGGCCAAGATCGAGCGCGTGGCCGTTTTGGCGCAGTGGCGCGAGCGCGGCATCGGGCTGCGGATCATGGAGTTCGTCGAGGCGTTCCTGGCGCGACGGGGCGTCGAGCGGGCCGTTTTGAACAGCCAGGAGCAGGCCCGTGGTTTTTACGAGAGACTGGGGTACGAAGCGGCCGGGGAGCCCTTTGAGGAAGCGGGGATCGCTCACATCAAGATGGTGAAGGTCATTGGGGGCCGCGGCGAAGGGTGCGGACCGCGCGTCCGCGCGACCGAGAGATGAGGGGCGGCGGGCGTTCGCGCCGCTGAGGGGCGGCGGCATTCGCGCCGCTGAGAGGCCGGTATGGCCACGGAGATCGACACCGAGATTCTCGTCATCGGCGCGGGCGTCGCCGGGGTGACGGCCGCCTTGTCCGCGGCGCGGGGCGGCGCCAACGTGCTCCTCATTACCCGCTCGCCCGACCTTTTCGACAGCAATACGGGCCACGCCCAAGGCGGCATCATTGCCACGGCGCCCGGAGACTCTCCCGAACTGCTGGCCAAGGACATCATCAATGCCGGGGCTCAGATGAGCGACCCGCGGGTCGCCCGCCACTTGGCGGAGAAGGCGCCCCCCCTCCTGCAGCGGCTCCTGATCGACGAGCTGGGCGTCAAATTCGACCGCGACGCCAACGGGGAGTTCGACTTGACCGAGGAGGGCGCCCACTCCCTGCGGCGCATCGTGCACGCCGGGGACCTGACGGGCCGCGCCATCATGGAAGGACTGCTCGAGGCGGCTCGCGTGGAAGAACGCATCACGATCCGGCCGGGCCTGTTGGCCGTCGATCTCCTCAGCCTGCCCGACCATAGCGCCCGTCGTTTGGACATCTATCGGTCTCAGTGCTGCGTCGGCGTCTACGGCCTCGATACCGAGACGGGCGAGGTGATCACCGTCACGGCTCGCCAGACGATTCTGGCGACCGGCGGACTCGGGCAGCTCTACGTGCACTCGACCAACCCCAAGGGCGCGCGCGGGGACGGCGCGGCCATGGCCTACCGCCTGGGCGCTCGCCTGCTCAATCTCGAGTTCGTCCAGTTCCATCCGACGGCTCTCTACCATCGCGACGCGGATTGTTTCCTTATCAGCGAGTCAATGCGGGGCGAAGGGGGAGTGCTGGTCGACAACGAGGGGCGCGATTTCATGCCCGATTTCCATCCCCGCGGCTCACTTGCCCCGCGCGACGTGGTGGCGCGAGCCATCCAGCAGAAGATGCTCGAGAGCGGCCATCCGTGCGTGTACTTGGACATCTCCCACAAGAACGCGGAGTGGCTTCGGGGGCGATTTCCCCACATCAGCGCCACGTGCCTGCGTTTCGGCGTCGATATCGCGCGCCAGCCCATCCCGGTCGTCCCCGCCGCCCATTACGCCTGCGGGGGCGTCGCCGTCGATCTCGCCGGGCGCACAACGATCCCCCGTCTGCGCGCCGTGGGCGAAGTCTCATGCACCGGCCTGCACGGGGCGAACCGCCTGGCGTCGACGTCGCTCCTGGAAGGGCTCCTCTGGGGTTGGGAAGCGGGCGCGGACTCGGCCCGCGAACTGCGCGAAGGCAAAGGGGATGCTTTTCCCATCCCGCCGATCCGGCCCTTCGTCGCCGAGACGGAACCGGCGGACCCGGCCCTGATGGCCCAGGACTGGCTGACGATCAAGTACACGATGTGGAACTACGTCGGTCTGACGCGCACGCCCCGGCGGATGTCGCGGGCGCTGTCGATGCTGCGCGAGCTCCAGTTCGAGATCATGTCCTTTTACCAGAAAGCGCAGCCGACCGACGCCGTCATCGGCCTGCGCAACGGCATCACGGCGGCGCTGGCGGTGCTTTTCGCCGCGCAGCGAAACCACGCCAGCTGTGGATGCCATTATCTCGAAGAGGATTGAGCGTGGCGTTGCGGAAATCCATCATGCTATTCACACCCAAAAAGGGGCGGCCGGACTGCCCCCCTGTCTGCGTGCGGCACGCACAGGCAGGCCGGGATTCCGCCGCGAACCCGTGAAACGCCCCATGAGGAAGCCGACCATGCAAAAGCCTCGGACGCCGAAGCGTCGAAGCCCTTTCCTGATTGCCTTAAGCGCCGTCCTGTTGGGCGCCTTGAGCGCCATGCCCCCGTCCCGCGCGCAAGTCGCGCCGACTCCCCCTCCTCTTCCCGACTCCGAGAGGGGAAGAGCGCCCGTCGGCCCGATCCCCACCCCGCCCGGGACGGGCGGACCGGTGCGGGAGACGATCCAGCAATATCGGGACCCGAGGACGGGGAAATTCGTCAAAGGGCCGGCTACGCCCACGCCGAAAGGGGAAGAGAAAGCCAAGAGGGATCGGGACACGAAGGGGAAACCCGCCAAACCGCCGGGAGGGAAGGCGGCCAAGCCGGAACCTTCCAAAGGCAAACCTCGCAGCGCCCATTACGGAGCGACGCGCTCCGCGCCCAAGATTCAGTTCCCCGTCGAGTCGGTGCAGGGCAACCTCTACTTCGATCCTCTGGACGCTTTTGTCGAGCCGGGCAGGGAGTTCAAGATCTCGGTCGCGTTGAACAACCGGACGGGGCGATCGGCGGACGGCTTTGATTTCACCGTGGCCTACGACCCCCAGTGGCTGGAATTCATCAGCTGCAACGTTTCGATGCTCACTCCCTACGTGGGTCCGGGCAGCTGGGTCGAGATGGCGCCCTCGGGCGAAGAAGGGGAAGAACGTCTCGTTGACGCGGGCGATCTCCCCGTCACGGAGAAGGGACCGGGCCGACGCTTTCATCTCACGCGAAGTCGGGGACGGCTGATGTTCTCGGCCGAGTTCGCCCGTCCCCTTACGGGGGAACGCGCCCGGCTGATGACGCTCAAGTTCCGGACCGCGCAAGGCGCGGGGGTGACGACCTTGCGGTTCGTCCGTCCGCCCGAGCGCGTGGCCGCGGTCTTCAGCAGCGGCGACAACATTCTGGGCAATAACGAACGAAGCCTGCGCGGCCTGCTAAACGCCAATCTCTTCATTGAACCCCTGGCGCGGCTCGTGGCCGCCGGGGGAGCGACGACGCAGACCATGGGGCCGGTCGTCGATCTAGACACGGTCATGCCGAGCGAGCTCGAGCCGGAAGCCCGGGCCCTGAACGGGTGGTCGCGCGTGCCTTCGGACGCTCAGCTCGAGGCCCGCGTCGCCATGTTTCTCCAACCTCCCGAGCGCGCTTCCGTTCATGTGGGCGATACGTTCTGGGTGGATCTCGTTCTAATCAACGATTCCGGCGCGCCCATCAGTTCGATTGGCGCCACGGTCGCCTTTGACCCGTCGGTCCTTGAGGTGGTTGATGAGGATAAGGGCAACTGGATTCTCGAGGGAACCAATATCTGGGACGGGGGCTTCCATGAGACCTACCCCTTCGATTTCCATTGGGCGAACTCCGCGGACAACGAGCGCGGCATCATCGAGTACCGCCTTGGCCGCTACAACCGCGCCATGGCCTTTCCGACGGGGGTCTTCGCCCGGGTCCGCTTCCGCGCCCGCGCCTCGTGCGAGAGGACGTCCGTGCGCCTGGAACGCTCGAGCGAGAGCGTCCGCCCCGAAACGTATCTGCGTTCCTTCGGGATAGACCGCCTCGATAAGACGTGGAACCCGGGGAATCCCCCGCGTGTGGATCTGCGCATCGCCCCGGCCCCGGTTGCGAGCGCGAACGGGACGGCAAGCTGAGCGGGAGGCCGTGACCGTTTTTCCGCCCTTGAGGGTCAGATTGTTCGTGACACGGGACCGGTTTGCTGGCATAATTCGCCGATAGGGGACGTTGAACCACGGCCTTCCCCGTTTCGCGATGGAGCGTGAATGACCCGGAACCAAGTCTCTCCGGAAAGGGGCTCGCGACACGCGAGGAGGGGACGGACAGGCTGGTTTCAGCATGCAAAACGAACCCAGGCATCGCATTCTGCTGATTGATCCGGACAGCCGCTACATGGCCAGGCTTTTCGATGCGCTGTCCATGATGTATGAGGTGTGCGTGCTCAGCAGCGGAACGGAAGCGCTCAGCAACCTCCACTGTTACACCCCGGACCTGGTTATCCTGGAGATGGACCTGGGGGACATGGACGGGCTGACGTTCGCTCGCAAACTGCGGCGGCGCGCTGAGGATCGCAACGTCCCCTTCGTCTTCCTCACAAACCGAGACGACCCCGCCGACGTCCGGCTGGGCCACATGGTTCAGGCGACCCGCTACCTGAGCAAGAAAAGGGATCTGCGCCGCACCGTCACCGAGGTGTCGCGCTTGGTGGTCGAGATGCCGGTGCCGGTTCGTCCCAAAGCGATGACGCTTAAGGAGGTGTACGACCAACAATCGCGGCGCGCTCACCATCGCCACCTCGAGCGGCAGAAGAAGGCGATCCTCGCCAAGGAGGAGGAACCCTCGGCCGAGGTCGCCCCCGAGGAGATGCCTCTGATTCATCGGTTGCGCGTGCTAATCGCCGAGCCCGACGACTCTCTGTCAGGGTGGATTCAGTCCCAGATCCGTCCCTTCTGCGATTGCATCGAGACGTCCTCAGGCGTCGAGGCGGTGGACAAGGCGGGACGCTACTTGCCCGACGTTCTGATCGTGAACGTCCACTTGCCTCATCTGCCCGGCTTCGCGGTGAGCCAAACCCTTCGCCGCCACCCGGCTTTTCAGACCGCCCCGATCCTGGGGCTCGCGCTGAAGACGGACAGCTTGTGTCAGGCCAATCCCGCCCGGTTCGGCCTGACGCGCATCTTCGCCATTCCCGAGCAGATCGACGATCTCTTCGCCGAGATGAGACGGATTGCGCGCGACCCCTCTTTCCTCTGCCAACGCTACAAGCAGGATTTCGGCCGAGGGGTGGCTGAAGAGGAAAAAGAGCGCATTCGCCTCGAACAGGTGAAAGGCGCCGAGAAACTCTTGCGGCGTCAGAAAGACTTCCAGGATTTCTTCACCGAGATCTCCGAAGAGAGCCCCTGATCCCGTCCCCTCGCTCGTTCTCGCCGTTCACTTCGCTTCAGTACGGTAAATGGATTCCAGAGTTGCCGCAATCGCGGACGGCGCGTGCTCCGTCTGAATGTGACGGCGCGCGTTTTGGCCGAGCCTTTGGCGCAAGGCGGGATCCCGGGCGAGAGCGCAGAGCCGGTCCGCCAGCGCCCCGGCGTCTCCCTCGGGGCAAAGGAGACCCGTCACGCCGTCGGAGATCTCCTCTTCCAGCGTGTTGCTGCGTGTCGCCACGATTGCCTTGCCGAGACTCATCGCTTGGATGACGCTGCCCGACGCAGAGACCACCCCCGGCGCCGTCCGGAAAGGCAGCACGAGGACGTGGCTCCGCGCCAAGCGCCGGTCCCGCTCCGCGTCGTCGACGAAGCCCGGAGCGAACGCGATCCGCTCGGCGTGGGGCGATCGCTCGATCCGCCGCCGCAACGTCGACACGTAAGCCTCCGCCTTCGGATTGCCCGCCACGCCGCCGAAGATGAGGAGACGGGGACGAACGACTCCGCCCTCGTTCTCCACGCGCTCGACGAGGATCCCGAAGGCGTCGATCAGGGTCCGAATCCCCTTCCCGGGCGAAATGAAGCCAAAGAAGGTTGTGACGAACTCTCCCGCCCCATTCGAGGAGGCGGGCGTCATTCTCGCTCGATACGCCGGGTCCAGAGATTCCAGAGGACAGACGAGGTCGAGACGGTGAAGACGCGCGCCGCGGAAAAGCGAGTGGCGCCGCATCGCCTCCACGCCCCCCTTGCTTAGGGCGATCAAGCCTTCGCAACGGCGAACGAAGCGTTTCTCGACGCGCCGTTTCATGCGATCAACCAGCGTCTCGGCCGCTTTCGTTAGCGCCGTGTTGAGAAGGCGAAGGGGCGACTTCCCCTCGAACTCCGCGTCGATGTAGCGATAGGGGTTCGAGCAAAGAGTCGGCGGATCGTGGACCGTGCAGTAAAACCGAGCGTGGGGAAGATGCTCTTGGAGGCGATGCGCCGCCCAGAACTCGCGGTGGCAGGCGTTGCCCATCTCGGCGTGGACGATGGGGGGATTGTCCCGGTCCCCTGCTCGGGGGAGATCGCGGAGGGCGCGGTCGACGAAGTCCTCGACGGCGCGCCGCGCCGCGCGAGAGTCGATCGTTTCCGTCAGATCGGCTGGGAGGAGATCGACGCTCTCGACTCCGGCGATCTCACCCAGAACGGCGCGGAAGCTCTCCCCATACGCGGCAATCGCCGTCCGCCGCGGGTCGGAGGGACGGACATAGACGATTAGGGAGGGACTCCAGGAATCGGCGGAGAGTTCTGGCATCGGGGGCTGCGCCAAGAAAGCGCCTCACCTCCGCAGTTTCCTGCGGAAGAGATCGTTGACCATTTGCGGGTTGGCTTTGCCTTTGCACCGGGCCATGACTTGGCCCACGAGAAAGCCGAGGGTCTTGTCCTTGCCGCCGGCGTAGGCCTCGGCGGCGTCGGGGTTGGCGGCGATGACTTCGTCGACCCACGCGTCGATCTGACCGGCGTCTTTGACCTGCGCCCAGCCTTTCTGCTCGACGATCTTCCTGGGTTCGCCCCCCGTCTCGATCATTTCGGCGAACACGTCTTTGGCGATCTTGCCCGAGATGGCGCCGTCGTCGATCATGCGGACCAGGGCGGCCAGGTTCTCCGGCGGGATGGGGCGCTCGGCGGGTTCGAGATCGCGGTTGTTCAGCTCGCGCAGCAGCTCGGTCATGATCCAGTTGCTGAGCGCCTTGGAATTGTTGTGAGCGGCGACGGCCTTTTCGTAATAGTCGGCGAGGGGACGCGAGGCGGTCAGGACCTCGGCGTCGTAGTCCGGCAAGGCGTACTGCTCGATGAAGCGGGCTTTCTTCGCGTCGGGGAGTTCGGGGAGGGTGCGGCGGATCTCGTCGAGCCACTCTTCGGAGATCTCGACCTCGACGAGATCGGGCTCGGGGAAGTAGCGGTAGTCGTTCGCCTCTTCCTTCGTGCGCATGGCGCGGGTTTTCTGCGTCGTCTCGTCCCAGAGGCGCGTGTCTTGACGGAGCGTCTCGCCGCGGTCCAGGGCGCGACATTGGCGCCGCGTTTCGTACTCGATGCAGCGCACGGCGGTCTTCATCGAAGCGAGGTTCTTGAGTTCGGAGCGATAGTTGGGGAGCTCGGTTTCGCCTTTGGGACGGTGCGAAATGTTGACCTCGAACCGCAGACGCCCCTCGTGCATGTTGCAGTCGCTCACGTCGATGTACTCGAGGAGGTTCTTGAGCGCCTGCATGTAGGCCATCGCCTCGTCGGGACCGCGGATGTCGGGCTCGGAGACGATTTCGAGGAGGGGCGTGCCCGTGCGATTGAGGTCTACGAGGCTGTAGTCTTCGCCCGCGCCCTCGGGGTGGACGTTCTTCCCGGCGTCCTCTTCGAGATGCACGTTATGGATGCGGATTCTCTTCCTCGTTTCGGCAACGACGATCTCGAGCCAGCCGTCGACGCCGAGGTTATGGCGCAGTTGCGAGATCTGATAGTTCTTGGGCAAGTCGGGGTAGTAGTAGTTCTTGCGCTCGAAAATTGTGGGGGAGTTGATTTTGCAGTTCAAGGCCACGGCGGCGCGCAGGGCGTAGTCCATCGCTTTCCTATTCAGCGCCGGAAGCGATCCGGGCAGACCGAGACAGACTGGGCATACTTGTGTGTTGGGGGGGGCGCCGAACTCCGTCGAGCAACCGCAGAAGATCTTCGTCCGGGTTGCCAGCTCGACGTGGACCTCGAATCCGACGATGGTCTCGTACTGCATAGACCTTCCCTGTTTCGCGTTTTCTCGGACAAGACGCCGAGCGCTCCGCCCCTGGACATCAGATCTCGGGAAGAACCAACTCGGCGTCGATCTCCTTCATGGCTCGCCCGAGATCTCTTAGCATTCTCTTGTTGCGATAGACGCCGACGATGGCGCCGCCCGAGCCGCAGAACTTCGCGGGCGCCTCGACGTTGCGGGCCGCGTTGATGAGATCCCAGTTCGCCTGGCTGATCCGGCAGAGACTGGCCCGCAGGTCGAAGTTCTCGTTGATCAACTCCCCCATCCGATCGAGGTCGCGCTCCTTGAGGGCCCGGTAGAACTCGTCGGTGATCTCGCCGAAGCGCGCCATGCCGTGCCGCACCTCGGGATCGCCCCGCTCCCACCGCTGCCGGAGATCGTTGTGCACCACCTCGGTCCCTTCGGAGAGCTTTTGGCGATAGGCGATGTAGAGGGGCGGCAGCAAGGCGGGATCGATCGGCTCGTAACGGCCGTATTGGAACTCCTCGAGGTGGTCGCGGTCGAAATCCATGTAGACGCACCCGCCGTAGACCTGGACCACGCGATCCTGGAGGCCGGCGGCGATGCCGAGTTCCTCGGTCTCGACGCGCAAGATCAACGTCGGCAGGAAAGGCATGGGTATCTCCACGCCGTAGAATTCCATGAGGGCGCGCATCGTGGCGGCAATGATCGCGCTCGAACCCGCCAGGCCGACCCGCAAGGGAATGGTCGACCGGTAGCGAACCGTGAAGTTCATCTCCGCGTCATGGGGAATTTCATGGGTGACGAGGTGCTCGTGAAACTTCTTGATCGCCGCCTTGATGAGGCGGACGCCGCCGTAGTAACCGGAGAATCTGATGTCTTCGACGAGGTCGGACATGTTCCGGAAGGTCAGGTGGTCGCGCTGGTTCGGCTCGATGCGCAGTTCGGGACTCGGGAAGAGCGTGACCTCGGCCTGGAAGTTTTTCACGCTGAAAGCTATGGTCTTGCCGAAGTAGCCGTCCGAGGGATTCCCGATCAGGCCCGCGCGCGCGTAAACGGTTTTCGTGATGATCATCGCCCTGAACTCCGAACGTCCGCGACGCGGCCGAGCCGGGTTGGCCGCGTCGCGCCAATCTCACCCCCCAAGCAGCATCGACTGCTCCGTACAGAACACCCCGGCCGCGCACGCCGTCATCAGGCAGGCCAGCGTCGCCGCCACGAGCGCGCGAAATCCGATCCGGGCCAGCGTTCCCGTTCGGCTCGGGGCCAGCGCCGAAACGCCGCCCACGAAGATGGCCACCGACGCGACGTGCGCGAAGCCGCAGAGGGCGTACGTGGCGATGATGGCCGAGCGCGGATGTCGCACCACGCCGTCGCGCACGGCCGCCGCCAGATCATAGTACGCGGGCACCTCCGTCGCCACCGCCCGCTTCCCGATAATGACCGATATCGCGCCAACGTCCTCCAGGGGCACCCCGAGCGCAAGGGTGAAGGGGTAGAAAAGCCATCCCAGCAACGTGGTCAAAGACCACTCGACCTTCCAACCGAACGAGCCGTTCGCCCATCCTCCCACGCCGCCGAGAATCAGATCGACGAGGGCGATCAGGCCGAGCACGGCCAGGAGCAGCGCGACGATGCCCACCACGAGCCGCACGCCCGCGTTCGCGCCGTTGATCACGGCTTCGAACAGCGTCGCCTCCCGCTCGTAATGCGGCCGAACGCTCACGCCGAGGGTCTTGGGCGTTTCGCTCTCCGGCAGGAGGACCTTCGACATGACCACCGCCGCGGGCGCCGAGAGAATCGAGGCGGAGACGAGGTGGCCGGCAATGTAAGGAAACTCGCCCACCAAGGCCCCGACGTACACCGCCATGACGCTCGACGCCACGGTCGCCATTCCCGCCGTGAGAACCGTGCAGAGCTCCGAGCGCGTCATCTCGCCGAGATGGGGCTTGATGGTCAGCGCAGACTCGATGCCGACGAAGATGTTGCTCGCCGCGCAGAGCGACTCGGCGCCCGATATGCGCATGAGTTTCGTGAAAGCGTAGGAGAAGCCGCGGATGATGAGGGGAAGGATGCCATAATAGTAAAGTACGGCGGTCAACGCCGAGAAGAATACGATCGTCGGGAAAGCCTGAGTCGCGAGGATAAGGCCGAGCGATTGCGGACTGTCAGGGCCCGGCGACTTGGCCAGGGGACCGAACACGAACTCCGTTCCCGCCGACGCGCAGCCGAGGACCGCGATCACGGCGTCATTCACCCAACGAAAGAAGCCGACCCCCGCGGGAACGCGAAAAACAAAGAGGGCGAAAAGCAGCTGGAGACCGATCCCCCACCCGATGGCGCGCCAGTTCATGCGCCGGCGATCGGTCGAGATGAGCCACCCGAAACCGACGAGCAGAAAAATGCCGAGAAAACTGACGAGATTATACATCTCCGCACAACCGTCTCATCCCGCGCCGCCGCGCGAATCGCGCGCCGCCGCGGCCATCGCGCATTGTCGCAACCATTGCGCGCCGCCGCGGCTCCCGCCCGCCGCCGCCGCAGGTTTTGCCCGCTGCCGCCGCTATTGCGCGGCCTCCCACCATGTGCGGACCGCGCCGCGAAGTCAAGCCGTTTTCCCTTTCGGCGAAGGACGCCCGCGGGCGCATCTCGCTTGCGCTCCCTTTGCCAAGTTCCAGCCCGTCAAGATCAGGCCGCCGCTGGGCTTGTCCCAGCGGAGCCATGACTGGCGGCTAAGAGGGCGCGACTTCGCTCCCGCCTCCGCCGCTGCTTTTTTCTTGCGAGGCGCCGCTGGAAAAGGGAGGATGCCGACTCCCGGCCTTCGGCGCCTAAGCTGCCCGGCGCCGAGGGGGCCGAGCGGCGACTGCTGCTCTCGACGACGCCTGAGAGCGCAGGCCGCCGCAAGAGAGACCGAGCACGGAGGAACCATTCAATGGGAGCCAAACGCGCGTTCACGCTGATCGAACTTCTGATCGTGGTGGCCATCATCGCGATCCTGGCGGCCATCGCCGTGCCGAATTTCCTGGAGGCGCAGATCCGGTCCAAAGTCTCGCGCTGCAAGGGCGATTTCCGAAGCATTGGCGTGGCGCTCGAGGCTTACCGGGTCGACTACAACACCTACCCCGCCATGGAGTGGCAAGACACGAATTACAGCAGAGGCCTGACGCGCCTGACCACGCCGGTCGCCTACATCACTTCCATTCCGCGAGACCCTTTCACCATTCAGGATGCAGCGAACACAACGGATTGGTCGATCGAGTATGCGGCGGGAGTGGCCGGCGTAAGCGCGGGGTCTTATAATACGCCGAACAACATCTGGCTTCTGGAATCCGAGGGGCCCGACAAGATAGACAACGTCACTTCGCCGGGATTCCCGTGGCCCGGCGCAGGCACGCCCCCGGGTGGCCTTACCCTGCCAACCTTCGTCGACCTGGTGTACGACTCAACCAATGGCACCCGCAGCCAGGGCAGCATCTTCCGCATCGGCGGCGAGATGCCGCCCGAAGAACGGATCCGGGCGTTCTACATCGCCGTCAGTCAATGACCTCCGCATCCTCCGCGCGAGAACGGGCCGACTGCCGGCCAAACACAACCCCATCGAGGGAAGGAGCCAAGGAACAATGAAAGGGAATGCGTCAAGAAGAGAGACTCCTGCCTTCACCCTGATCGAACTCCTGATCGTGGTGGCCATCATCGCGATCCTGGCGGCCATCGCCGTGCCCAACTTCCTCGAGGCGCAAACGCGCTCGAAGATATCGCGCGCCAAGAGCGATCAACGCTCTCTGGCCACCGCCATCGAAGCCTACCGCGTCGACTACAACAAGTACCCCGATCCCTACGACGACTTCGGCCTTTCCGGAGCGGTTGACTACATCCAATACCTCGTTGGCCTGACCACGCCCGTCGCCTATATCACGTCCGTCTCTCTGCGAGATCCCTTCAAGCCGACCGTCGCCGGAGAAATCTGGACCTCGCCCAGTTACTTCCGAGCCGACTTCCTCGGCTCGTGCTGGTACGGCAACTACGAAACCGGCGTCGGCCGGAGCAACTGGGGCTCGTACAATTTTTTCGGCGGGTTCCTCATCATCAGTTGGGGACCCGACCGCGAGGTCTCGTATCTCGAGCACTACGTCATGGACGTGCACATTCCCGGCTGGTGGCAGGCCCAATCCTGGAACCGCATCCAGCCGCGCGCCATTGACTCGATCTACGATCCGACCAACGGCACACGCAGCATAGGCGACATCGGCCGCTCGGGCGGCATGCCCAAGATCCCCATCATCCTTGGCGGCTGACTTCGGTCGCCGACAGAGTCTTAGACTGATCCGCTTTAGCGCGCCGCCCCACTGGTCTCCTTGAGGTACGCCTCGTACAGCGCGATGGCCTGTTCGTCCGTGATCCCGTGACCGACGACCAAC